>JAIQEZ010000041.1 GCA_020073545.1 Terriglobia bacterium
TTGTGGCTACCCGTAGGAAAAATCGCATGTCACGGTCTTGACAACTGTCGGGTGATTACTGCTAGGCTATGAATGTGAGGAGTTGCGCCGTGATGCGCTCGGGCGCAACGCGTTTTGGAGGGCGGGCGGCCTGCCCTGTACCCTATGGTGCAGGGCCTGCCCTGCCTTGGCGGGGTCCGCCGGTTCGTCGAAAAACTAAAGGCCGGCGCTCATCAAGCGCCGCTACAAAAGGCCGCCGCCAAGGGTGGCCGTTTCTAACACGAGACAGGTCCTTGATCCGAAAACCAGAAATGACGGAGAAAAACTTGGCAGCGCATCAGTTGAACAGCCGCAAGTCGCGGGGTCCGGCGACGCCCGGGGGCAAGGCTCGCTCCGCGCTGATGGCTCCCAAGGACGAAAACGCGCTGCTCATGCAAAGGATGGAAGATTCCAACTTTCGCCAAGTTGCGCGCGTGACGAGCCTGCTCATGAGGATGAGACGCCAGGAGCGTCAGATGGAAGCTTTAGAAAATATCGCGGTTCTCCACGATGTACCAGAAACAAAAGGGGTTAGCGATGGAGATCCAAAACCTTGCGAAAGTCTATGTCATTTAAATTAAAGGGGTTAGTTGATTCTGTTGCAACTAGGCTCACGAAAAAAAGGGGGCCCCAGAATGAAGGTAAGTCTCAGGATGTTGATGAAAACAAATGGAGAAAAAATGTCAATTTTCCGGTTCTCCACGATGTTGTTGAAAAGAAGCAAGTTATAGCCTTTATCCCACGATGTTGATGAAAATAAAGGGGTAAAGCGCTAGACAGCAGACGGTAGGTGGCACCCGGGACGTCGAAGGTGGTAGTTGGCAGGTGGTAGATGGGGAAACCAAAGTGACGGCAGAAGGCACATTCCACAGGCGCGGCGCAGCGACGCGCCGCCTCACCACGAGCCTCCCAACCCCCCCGCATCGACCTCCGCACCCACCGGGCAGCTCGAAGTTCCGAAACGGCCCTTTCGCTTGGCCTTCACTTTCGCGCCCGGAGGGCATGTGATAGACTATGCCTCCATCATAAAGGACTGGACGGCTTCCGGAGTACCTTCATGAAACGGTACGGCGAGCATCGGTTTCCCGGGAAGCTTTTCGTGGTTGAGGGAATCGACGGCTCAGGAAAATCCACTCAGCTCCTGCTCCTCCATCAGTGGCTGCAGGCCGAGGGCTATGGAGTGGTCTTCAGCGAGTGGAACTCCTCCCCGCTGGTTCGCGAGACCACCAAGCGGGGCAAAAAGAAGCAGATGCTCACCCCGGCGACGTTCTCCCTGATCCACGCCACGGACTTCGCCGACCGTATGGAGCACAACATCCTCCCCTTGCTCAAGGCCGGCGCCGTTGTGCTGTGCGATCGGTACATCTACACGGCGTTCGCGCGCGATGTGGTGCGCGGGATGGGCCCACAGTGGGTGCGCGAGCTTTACAGCTTCGCCGTTAAGCCGACGGGGGCTTTTTACTTCCGCGTTCCGCTGGGCGTGGCCATGAAGCGTATTCTGGATGGGCGGAGGGGTGTCAAATTTTACGAAGCCGGGATGGACCTAGGTCTGAGCGAAGACCCCGAGGAGAGTTTTGCCATCTTCCAGGGCCGGATCCTGGATGAGTACGAGAAAATGGTCCCGGAGTTCGACTTAACCACCGTGGATGCCACCCTTCCCATCGAAGAGCAGCAGACCCACATGCGCCAGATCGTGAAAGCCAAGCTGGCCCAGGCAAAGAGATTGAGGGTAGCGCCGTGAGAGAAACCTATGGGGCCATCCTGCCGGGCATGAACTTGGCGGAAATGACCGGCAAACTGATTGTCGTCGAAGGTACGGACGGGGTGGGCCGCTCCACGCAGATCAAGCTGCTGCGGCCGTGGCTGGAGCAGCAGGGCCGAGCGGTGCTGGACACGGCGATCAAGCGGTCGGAACTCGCGGGGAACGGCATCCAGCAGGCGCAGGAAGGGCACACGCTGGGGCGCATCACCCTGAGCTTGTTCTATGCCACGGATTTTGCCGACCGGCTCGAACACGAAATCGTCCCCGCGCTGCGGGCGGGATTCGTGGTGCTGACGGACCGCTACATCTATTCCCTGATGGCGCGCGCCATTGTGCGCGGCGCCGATGCCACCTGGGTTCGGAACGCCTATAGCTTCGCGTTGAAGCCGGACGCAATCTTCTATTTGCGCATTGGTGTGGATGATTTGATTCCTCGCGTGGTTTTCTCGCGCGGCTTCGACTACTGGGAATCCGGCATGGATATTCATCCCAGCGAGGACATGTACGACAGCTTCCGGAAGTACCAGACGGAGCTGCTGGCGGAATTCGACAACTTGGCCAAAGAATTCAACTTTGAGGTCATCGACGCCACGCCCGACCTCCGCACGGTGTTTGAGGGGCTGCGCGCCGGGATCGCGCGAGTCTTGAGCGGCGAGCCGCGCGAACCGCTGTTTTCCGTGACACCTTCGCCCTCCGCGGAGGCTCCCGAGGCAGCTTCGAAGAAGGTCGTGGAAATGCCAGCCACCGGCAAGCCCGCGGCTTCTTCCGAGGACGAAACGCAGCCGGTCGCTCAGGCTTTGGCGAGAGCCGCGGAAGGCGACGCCACCCGGTAGGAAACCCAGTCCTTCAGGCGCCGCATTTCGAGGGATTCCCGCGACATCCGGAAATACCTCTCTTCGAACCCCACTTTGTTTTCCCGGTTGCGCAGAATCAGCCTTTCCACTTCCAAGGCCAGGGGCAGGTGGTCGCGCAGGAATTCCGGCCGCGCGACCATCTCGATCATCATCTGCTCCAGAACTTCCAGGTCGTGCCAATCGCCCAAGTGCTGCTGGAGCTCGCGGAGCCAAGCCAGGGCCTCAGCGCTACCGGCCACGTTGAACTCGTGGAGAACCTCCAGGAGATAGCGCACCCGCTTGGTGGCGATGCGCGCCCCGTGGATCACCGCGGGACGGGAATCGCGAAGCGAAAGCGTGACCTGATCTTCAAAAGCGGTCCAGACGGATTGGAGTACGTGCGTGAGGTGATTCGAGAACGCCGGGCGCGTCGCCGGCGAGCCGTGCTGACGGTGCTCGGCGGAGCGTTCGTGCGCCCCGTCGTGAGCCAGGAACTCCTTCAGGTTCACGTAGAGGACGGCCAGGTTGATCTTGCCGAATCTCCGCATGGCCCGCAGGAAACTCTCCGACCGACGCAGCAGCAGGTAGTGTTGCACAGCCGTCCAGGCCTCGCGTCGCGCGGAGCGCTTCCTCCCCAGAGAACGCTGCGCGTGCTCCAGCAGAACGTCGCAGTTGCGGACGTCTCCCAAGACTCGGCGGCACCGGCGAATCTGACGGCGAAGCCTGCGGAGTTCCTGGGGCCGGGGCTTGGGATAAAGCAGATCGAGCACCTGTTGCAGCCTTCGGCTGGCCACGCGCATGTCGTGGATGGCATCGGGATCGTCACCCTTCAGCACCTTGGCCTCGTAGGACATGAAGCGGTTGAGCTGCCGCAGGGCCAGCTCCCGGACCTTCTTCCAGCTTTCCTCATCGGAGGGGAGCGAAGCGACCTCGGGGATTGGCGGCTCCACGCTTGGGGCGGGCTCGACAACGGCGGGTATGTGGACTTCTGTTGCCTGGTCGTCCATGGCAAGTGCCTCGGGGAAGTTGGGCGGGGAAAAAGCCGCCCGACCAGAGTTTCTGAGGATGCCTCGGCGCTGAGGATCCGAAAAAGCCCAGGAAGAATCTCAGCTTCTGAAGGCCCTAGTCTACCGCGCGCGCGGCCAACTTACAACGCCTCGTATTCGCGGGTTGGGGCCAGTATGTGGGAAGGCGACTTTTCGGGCGGAATCGTGAGCGGGGGTCGCAGCTGCCCAGCCGGCGTCGACTTGCAACGAATCGAGACCTGCGAAGAGGCGCCCCCGGGATTGGGACCACGCCACGGCGAGTGTTGGCTGAACCGATGTGGCTCGGTCGCCATATCAGCAAATGGGGAAGCGCCGCCTTTCTGATTCTTTGGGTAGCGACTCCGCCCAAGTGATTCCCCAGCTTTATGTGGCGCTCGCGGGAAAATGACTTCCGAGTGCGCGACCATTCGTGCAGAACCGGTCCAACGCGCGGCGGAACGGTGGCAAACGAGTCCGGCCGCCACCTCGACGGTACGAGACATTATCCGGCAACTCGCCTTCGGTTTCCCGCGGTTTCGACAACTGTCGGTCGCTGTATACCCAGACTCACGCACTGATCGACCTCGGTCACAAGGCACCATGTAGCCGGAATTAACGCCGAGAACCGGCACAGTTCAAATCTGCCTGAAAACGGTAATTTTTACCGACTCGGGTTGCGACGGCCCCATACAGAAGCTCCCGGTAGCCGATAGAAGGCATTAGGCTTAACGGAAATGTGGCGAAAGCGGGGGGCAACCTGCATTGGTTCAGGGTGCAGTTACGTGATCGGAAAGACCGAGGGAGCGTATCTGCACATCCTTTGGTGGCTCCTTGTAGGACGGATTGCGGGTTGGGCAACTGGGGAAATCATGCGGGGCGCCGGATACGGTATTGTCGCGGAGATCGTGCTCGGCATAGTGGGAGCCATGACCGGTGGTTACCTTATGCGCTGGATGGGTTATACGGGCGAAGGCGGTCTACTCTGCACCGTCGGCGTGGCGATTGCTGGCGGCATAACCCTTACGGTAGTCGTTCGGTTGATCACGGGGAGGGGAGTCAGCGTGTAAGCCGGGGGCCCGGACGGAGCGCTCAGTCTCGAAAGCAGACCAATGCCAACCGGCAATTCTATGACTCGTGAACGGAAATATGCGGCACGCCGGTGAGAAAGTGCAACGACTTAGGTTAAGGAGGAACCCGATGAAAGGGCTAACGGTGGTTTTTCTGTTTCTCACAATCTGTGCGCCGGCTTTCGCTGGCGAGACACAATTGGACAAAGCAACCAACGTCGTCAATGAGATCATGGGAACTCCCGACAAGGGGATTCCCCAGGACTTGTTGGACAAAGCCGTGTGTGTTGGGATCGTCCCTTCAGAGTTGAAGGGTGCCTTGATTTTCGGCGGCGCTTATGGACGAGGGATCCTAGTGTGCCGCGAAGGCGGGAACGGTCCGTGGGGTGCCCCGTCTATGTTCACCCTCGGCGCGGGGAGCGTTGGATTTCAGATTGGCGGTAAGGCCACCGATGTGGTCTTCATCGTGATGAACCCCGAAGGCGCACGAAAGCTAGTTCAAGACAGTGTCAAGCTGGGCGCAGAAATATCTGTGGCGGCCGGGCCGGTGGGTCGATCTGCGGAAGGCGCCACGGACGTCCAGCTTCACGCCGAGATTCTTAGTTACTCGCGGACGCGGGGGTTGTTTGCCGGGCTCTCGCTCGACGGAGCTGTAGTAAAGCAGGACAGGGACGATAACGAAAAACTCTACGGACGGAAGGTCGGCGCCGAAGAGATTTTGATCGCCGGCGCGGTACCCGTCCCTCCCGAGGCTCGGGCTTTGGACGAGGCGCTGGCCAAGTACTCTCCCAAGGGTGGACAAGCGTTCGCGCGAGCGTAGCGAACGATCGAGCCTCCAACAGGGGGTTCGAGCGCGGTCGACACTATTTGAAGACCGCCCCCTGGGGAGGGTTTGTAAGTTGTGCTGGATATGATCTCTCCGCCGTCATTAGACGGAACTCCAGTTGAGGGGAGGTTGACATGAAAGGACCTGTCGGACTTGTTGCAGTGACGTTGATTTTTTGTGTTTGTGCTACTGCGGGGCGCAAAGACGAAGGCGACAGGAAGCCTCACGGTGGCGATCAACATGCTGGTGCTGGAGACATTCCTCGTCATGGTCCACCGCATGCCCGGGTTCACCCGCGAGAACAGGAGCGGGGCCCTGCACAACCGCATGGTTCGGCGCCCGCTCGAGTGGAAGGGACCCACCCTCCAGAGGCGCCCGACTATCGCGGCCAACAGGGACATCCAAACGATCCTCACGTCTACCAGAAGGGTCGGTGGATCGGGCACGATACCGGTCGTGGCGATGTCCGATACCACCTCGACCATCCCTGGGAGCATGGGCGGTTCAGGGGTGGCTTTGGCCGCCACCATGTCTGGAGGCTAGCAGGAGGAAACGGGGAACGCTTCTGGTTTAGCGGCTTCTACTTCCGCGTTGCCCCAGTCGACTACGACTACTGTAATGACTGGCTTTGGGATTCTGACGAGATTGTGATTTACAATGACCCAGACCATGTGGGTTGGTACCTGGCCTATAACGTCAGGCTGGGCATCTACATCCACGTCTTGTTTCTCGGGTGAACTCACCGCCTCCCAATCGTCAAGGGCGAGAATCTGCGGTTGAGGGTCGCTTCCCTTCGCCCCACTCGCCCTGTGGCTGACTTTGGATACCGGCAAGTTCGAGAGCGCGGAGGTGAATGCCCACGCCGGCATTGCGCGCGTGGGCCTGGCCGCCGCCAAGGTGTCTACGCCAACCGCGCGCCTCCGCATCGACCAGGCGGCTGTGACTGGGAAACTCCAGCGCGATCCGTTGCAGGGCGTCGCGGAGTTCCCTGTCCGGATCCGGGCCCGGCGGGCCGGAATGCTCGCCCCCGACGTGTGGCCCAATGGTCAGGCCAGCTTTCGCATGATGCGGGGCGTGAGCCACCACACCAGCCGGCCCGGGGATTTGGGGGGGAACTCATTAAAGGCGATCAGACAGCAGCCGCCTTTCTTGAACGGCATGTTGGCGTTGCGGCCGGCCCCGATCAGCCGCGCTGCCAATTCGCCGAGGTCCGGCTCGTGACCCACCACGAGCACGCGGCGACATTTGGGACGCTTGGCGAGAAACGCGATCAGCGCCTCGCCGGACCCGCCGGGACGGAGCGCGTCGCAAAAATCCAAGGGAGGTTTCAAACTCAACACCTCCCCAACGATCTCCGCGGTCTCGACGGCCCGAACCAGAGGGCTCGAGACGATCCAATCCAGGTCAAATCCCATGCGCACCAGTCCGGAAGCGATATTGCGCATCTTCTGCTTGCCCTCGGGCGTGAGGGGCCGCTTCGTATCGTCGATGAAGGCAGTGGCGCCGCGCATGACGGCGATGCCGTGCCGCATGATGTAGAACTCGTAGTTGGCCGGACGCTCGGTCCGGCCCTCGTCGGATTCCTTGGTGGTCATAGGTCGCATCCCGAACGGATATTTCAGAGGGCGCTGCCTTGACTTCTAGGGATTGTCCCGTCCCGCGCCCGTCCACAAGGCCTCGAACTCTCGGATGTAGGCCTCGACCGGCTGCGCTTCTTCGAGGATGACAAGATTCTCGTAGTTTTCGTCCTCAGATTCCAGCGTCCAGTTGTAGCTCCCGGTGAGAACGGTCTGCTGATCCAGGATTACGAACTTGTGATGCATCTTCGAACCGGGTCCCTGCCGCCCATACGCCAGCCGAAAAGGGATAATGGCACGGGCGAGGATCTCCTGGGTGGCGCGGCTCTCGGTGTACTTGTTCCCGTCCACCACCAAGCGAACCCGGACGCCGCGTTCCACCGCCTCTTCCAGCGCGCGCGCCAGCCGAGGATGATTGAGGCGATAAAGCGCCGCGTCAATGGAGCGGGAGGTCGCGCGAAGCAAAGACATAAGGGCCTCCGCGACCGACTCACTTCGCGCGAATTTCACTTCCATCATCACCCTTCGAGTTGAGAACCGCGATTCTATTTGGAAGCGGGCCAGGATTCAAGCGCCACCTTCGGAAGGGTCGACCCAGGTCAGGGCACTGCGTTTTTCGAGAGACCGCGGAGAGGCTGTCATGGAGACGGCTCCCCTCCCCGGCTGAGGAGGGGGCCGCGGTCGTGGCCGTCGCCCACCACGGTGGGTGCCAGCCCGCGGCCGACACGGCCGTGAACGGTCATTCCCGCCCCGAAGCAATCGGGGCAGGCTCCAGCGGGAATCCAGGTTGTCAGTGGACCCCCGCCTGCGCGGGGGTGACAACGAGAGGCGCGGCGGTGAAACGGGTCTTCAGCCGCGCGGGCTGCGGCGCAGCAGATAGAAGCAGCGGTCTTCGCTGGCCGGCTGCGGCGGAAGGAAATCCTCCACGCGGAATCCCGCCGACAGATAGCGTTCGAAGATGCGCCGCGTTTCCAGGCGCCAACGGCGGGCCAAGGGCAGGGCTCGCGACCGCATGTCACCGGTGTGGGCGGGAATCTCCACCAGCAAGCCGGGATGGGTCAGGTCAAGCCGAATTACGCGGTTCTCCGGGAATCCGCGGGCGGTCAACCGAGTCTCGTTCACGCGAGGAAGCGAGGCGTCCACAGGCGGAGATTCACCCTGCAGCCGCGCTCGAACCCGCGCCGTGGCAATGCGCCAGTTGACCACCAAGCGATCGCTGGGCAAGCCTTTCTCAAGCAAGCTCGGAAAGTGGCCGTAACAGTCCGGCACGTATTGATCGACGACGGCGCCCAGGCGCGAGATGTTCAACCTGGCGTTCCGGCTCTGTAACGGGTCGTACGTCCAGCAAATGGATTTGAGGCCGCGTTCGAGTGCGAGCTTGCGGTGAAAGAGCTTCATCCGGAACCCGAACCCCCGGTCTCGGAACCTGGCCTCCACGGCCATCATGTGCGACCAGTGAACCAGGCGGCCGTGGAAATGGGCGAGAAACGCGTAGATAAAACCTGCGACTCTGCCCTCGACAATCGTCCCCACGACCGCCCCACCGTATTTTTGCGTTACCGCCATGACTTCGCTGCCCACACCGAGCGTGCCCCAAACGCGCCTCTGGATGGGCTCGCATTGACGGTACTCCTCGAGATTCTTCAGCAGCCTGATCTCGGCCCGAGGCATGGCTATCTCCAGGAACTCTTAAGATCGGGAGGTCAGATGATCCGGTGATCGGGTGAACCAAAACCAATTCGGTTTGGATTGTTCTTCGTTCACCGGATCATCGGATCATCAGATCCTCCGATTCCATTCTCGACCGTGCCGTCGCGCGACCGTTCCCATTCCTGGTAGAAGAGTTCGATCGATCCGGGAGCGAAGCCGGCGTAGTGATTGTTGAAATATCCCAGGATGCGAATACCGCGCTTCAGAAGTTGGCGAATCGCGGGGATCCAGGTCCGCATTTCATCTTCGCGGTCGATGATGATGCGGTCCCAGTGCTGGGTTTTCGCCTCGATGCCTTTGCGGTCGCCAGGCCAGCGGATGTAGACGAAGTCGGCCGTGACCACATCCTGCCTGCTCAGCAGTTGCCGCACCGGCGTCATCCAGGGATGGTCGATCAAGGCCAGCGCTACTTTCTTCTTGTGGAGTAGGTCGAGCAGGCGCGCGTTGATCCAGTATTTGTTGCGGACTTCGACCGCGTAAGAAAATGCCTGGGGCAGCTCCTCGAGAAAGCGCCCGAGGCGGTTGAGGAAATCCTCCGGGCGCGCGAACGCCTGCTTGTTGAAGTAAGGAAACTGCAGCAGCAGCGGGCCCAGGCGGTCTTCCAGCAGCCCCATGGTGCGGAGGAAGTCCGCCAGCTCCCGGCGGCAATCCTGCAGGACCTTTTCGTGGGTAATCGCTTGCGGAAACTTGGCGGCGAAGATGAATCCTGGGGGTGTGCGGGCACGCCAGTTTCTGACCATGGACTCGGAGGGAATCCGGTAATAGGTAGAGTCCACTTCGACGGTGTCAAAGTGTTGGGCGTACTCGCTGAGGAAATCTGCTAGCGGAGTGCCGGGCGGGTAAAAGGTTCCCACCCAATCTTCGCTCGACCAGCTCGAGGTGCCGAGGCGCAGGTTGGGGATACGGGGTTGGGTCAAGTTCCACTCGCAGGCAGGAACGCAACCTGCACCGTCGTCCAGGGAAGAGCCGTCGCGGCGCGGCCGGCGCCGGGGGAAGGGCGGCTCACTCGCCGCACATTCCGCGTCGCGCTGCGCCGCAGGCACCGCAAGGGCCGGGCTCAAGGGAGGCAGGGGAGCGCGACGATCCGACCACGGCGAAAACCGACAACAACTTCTCCACGCGCGGGCTCTCGCATTGCTTGCAGACCACGTCGGTGGTCGAAGAGGCGACGATTTTCTCAAATGTTGTTCCGCAGTCCCGGCACTTGTATTCAAAGAGCGGCATCCGAACCTCCTGTTTGGAATATAGCCAAACCACGGCAGGTTTGCAAATGCTGGACCGCAAATTTCGGCGGCGCCCCGTGCGGAGCCTCCGCCGCAGGCGCATTTCTCGTGGCTCCTACGTACGCGCCAGCTAAAATGTCTTGACAGCTTGCTAGTAATTGACTACATTGTCGCGCGGCAATCATGTAACGGCCCCAAGCGTAAACCAGCATTGAGGAGAGGAGCACCAAATGGCGAAAGTGATGACCAAATCTCAAGTGGTATCACACCTGGCGGAGAAGGCGGGTATCCAGAAGAAAGCGGCGGCGGCGGTTCTGGAGGAACTCGTCGGGCTAGCAACTAAGGAAGCCAAGGGAGGGGGTCAATTCGTAATCCCCGGGTTGGGTAAAGCCGTCAAGGCGAACCGGAAAGCCCGGATGGGCCGAAACCCCCAAACCGGCGAGCCGATCAAGATTCCGGCCAAGACCGTCGTGAAGTTCCGTCTGGCCAAGGCGTTCAAAGACGCCGTTGTGCCTCCCAAGAAGAAATAGCCTTTCGGCCGCGGGTCGCAGACGCGATCCGCGGCGCCCACCTGCGGCGACGGGCACCCGAGGAGTCCTGCGGCACGGGAAGAACTTCTAAGTCTCAGGACGCGACAGAAAAGGGGTTCCTGCGCGAGGGCGTTAAACGCGTCCGAGGGAACCTGCGCCTTGTCGTTGCAGGCAGTTCCTGTTCCTCGGAACTCCGCAACTCAGCCAACCGCTCGTGCGGGTGGGTCTTACCCAGGCGGGGAAGAAAGCTCAGCGCGTATAGCGCGCGGGCTGGGGGCCTTCCTCGAGCGCCTGCCGGTCCCAGATCATGCCCTCCCGCGTGTAGTGGGCAATCTCGAAGTCCTGCGTCAGCTCCAGCGCGTCCACCGGACAGGCGTCCTCGCACAGCCCGCAGAACATGCAGCGCGAAAGATCGTACGTGAACGTGGTCAGCCGCTTTTTGCGATCCTCCGTGCGCGCCCACCCCACCACAATCAGGTTCTCTGGACAGGCCAGCGCGCACAGGTTACAGGCGATGCACAGCGTCTCGCCCGTCTCGGGATGATTGTTCAGGCGCGGCGCGCCGCGATAACGCTCCGCGACGGGAGGCCGCTCGAGTGGATATTGCTCGGTGTAAACAGCCCCCGGGCGCTGGTAGGAAAACGTCAGCCGCAGACCGTTGATCAGGTCAATGAGAAAAATCCGCCGCAGAAAATCCTTCCAGTTCATAATGGCAACCCCATAGGGCCGCGGGCCTGCGGCGCATGTGGGCCGAGCCGCGGTCGATGAGCGCAATCCTGCCAGACTCCGCTCCACTTGAGGGTACATTCCGGTTCCGAGCAGGCCAAAGACATAAGTCGACCCGCCCGCACCGCGCATTGACAGCCCTGGCCCTTTGCGATAATTTCGGCGCTCAGCACCCTTCGGAGAGCCGACGGGCTGGCAGCATACCTCTTGTGGGAGGCCGTATGAATCTCGGCTTGAAAAAAGTCCTGGGTCTTGCATCCGGTTTTTGCTTGATGATCGGGAGTCTGGCGCTCGGCCAGGAAAAGCGCGCGCTGAGGCCGGAGGATCTGGCGGATATTCGATCGCTCAGCAACATTCAGATTTCTGCCGACGGCAGGCGCGTGGCCTTCGTGGTGACCGAGCCCGCAGATCCCGCCAAGCCGCAGAAACCGCGCGACACGAACATCTGGGTCGTGCCCGCCGATGGCAGCGAGTCCGCCCGGTTGTTCGCTGCAAGCCCCAAGAGTGATACGCACCCGCGTTGGTCTCCGGACGGCCGCTACCTGGCGCTTCTCTCGGACCGTGGCGAGCCCGCGGGCGATGAGAAAGAGACGAAAAACCAGGTTTACCTGATGCGCACCGACGGTGGCGAAGCGGAGCAGCTCACCAACCTCAAGGGCAGCGTCGAAGACCTCCGATGGTCCCGCGATGGGAAGATGATTGCCTTCACGGCTCGCGATCCGGAGACAGACGCCGAGCAGAAAAAGCACAAGGAAGGCTACGACGAGAATTTCGTCGATCACCTTTACAAGTTCGCGCGGCTCTGGGTGCTGACCCTCGCCGAGCGCAAGGCGGAGCAAGTGATCAAGCAGGACCTCCACGTCAGCGGCTTCGATTGGTTTCCCGACGGCGCCGAGCTCGCCGTGCGCGTTTCTTCTACGCCCCGCAACGACGATGTTTACTGGCATGCGCGGGTCGTGGTCGTGCGCCGGCTTACAGGTGAAATCGTGCGCACCCTCAGCGAGAACGTTGCAGGGGACGCGAGGTGGTCACCCGACGGGCAAACGATCGCCTTCGAAGAGTATTCGCCCAACCGCATTGCCTCCTGGCTGGTGGTGGCCCCGGCGGCAGGCGGGCCGGCGCGACCGCTGCTCAAGGACTACGCAGGGACCGTGCGCGACTTCGAATGGGAAGCGGATTCGAAGCATCTGGTGGCGGAAGTCAATGAGCGGACTCGCGACAAGTTCCTGCGCGTGGATTCCGGGGATGGATCCGCTACCGAAATCCCTGCCGAGACGGCCCTGGCGGGTGCGGATTTCGCAATTAGCCAGGATGGGCGGGTGCTCGCCTATGCCCGCGGCAACGAGGACCATCCTCCCGATGTGTTCTCGTGGTTCAGACAGGAAAGCCCTCAAAGCACACCAACGGGCGAGCCTATGGGTCCGCGCCTCCCACGGCGACTTACTGATCTCAACCCCCAGTCCAAAACCTGGCGGCTGGGCGCGGTGAAGGAGATCAGTTGGAAAAGCAAGCGGGACGGCACGGCCCTCTATGGCGTGCTGGTGACGCCGCCGGATTTCAAGCCCGCCCAGACGTACCCGACGATCGTGGAAGTCCACGGTGGCCCTGAGTGGGCGTGGTGGAGCGGCTGGCTGGGTTCCTGGCACGAGTGGGCGCAGTTGCTCGCCTCGAACGGCTACGTTGTATTCCTGCCTAATCCACGTGGCTCGACGGGGCAGGGCTGGAAGTTTGCAGAAGCCAATCGCGACGATTGGGGCGGCGGGGACTTCCGCGACATTATGGATGGGGTTGATGATTTGATCGGCCAAAAGATCGCCGACCCGAACCGCCTGGGCATCGGCGGGTGGAGTTACGGAGGATTCATGACCTCCTGGGCCGTCACCCAGACCAACCGCTTCCAGGCGGCGGTGGTGGGCGCGGCCGTGACGAATCTCTTTAGCTTTGACGGCACGACCGACATCACGCCCACTTTTCTACGCAATTACTTCCTGGACCTTCCCTTCGCCCGACGCGCCGACTATGACAATCACTCGGCCATGACCTTTCTGAAGAACTGCAAAACCCCTTCGCTGATTCTGCACGGCGAGTCGGATGAACGTGTCCCCACCAGCCAGGGATGGGAGTTTTATAACGGCCTGCGCATGCTGGGCGTGCCTGCCGAAATGGTGACCTATCCGCGTGAGCACCACGGCTTCCGCGAGCGCGCGCACCAGGTCGAGCTACTCACGCGCCTGCTGGCCTGGTACGACAAATATCTCAAGCAGTGAAACGCCCCGGGACGCCGACTCTCATGACCACGGCGGAAGTGGGGAGGTGTGACCCATAGTCTTGTCGGCAAGGGCCTTGCTTGACATCCTGAGACCCTTCGGCTAGTTTGGGTCAGAAGAACCTCGACGAGTCCCGTCTATGAAAAAAGCTTGGCGACGATGGGTGTGGCTAGCTGTGGGGGCCATCGTCATCGCGCTGATCTTTTACAACCTGCGCCAGAACCCGGAGTGGCGCAATTTCCGTTGGGGCCGCCTGTGGGCTTCGATCGCGGGGGCACGGCCGGGCCTGCTGCTGATTTCCCTCTTGGCGGTATATGCCACCTACTTCGTTCGGGCCATTCGCTGGCAGTTTTTCCTGAATCCCATCAAGCACGCTTCCCTGTGGGTTTTGTTCGCAGGCCAGATTCTGGGTTTCAGTTCTATTTATCTGGTCGGCCGCCCGGGCGAGCTGGTGCGTCCGGCGTACATCGCCAAGAAAGAAAACGTACCCATGAGCGCCATGCTTGCGGTGTGGCTGCTCGAGCGCGCGTTCGACACCGTCGCCATGGTGGCGCTCTTCGCCGCGGCACTCTACTTCGAGCCCGTCGGCCCGGCCACCGCCAGGGGAGTCTCGATATTGGGGGTGATGCGTAAGGGCGGCAACTTGCTGTTCGGCTTCACGGGCCTGCTGGTAGTAGGCTTGGTGCTTTTCCGTCTGAAGGCTGGGAGCATGACCGCCGGGACGCTCAAGCTGTTTTGGTTTCTCCCGGATCGCGCCCTGCAGTCCTTCGGCCGTTTCTTGCGGTCCTTCGGAGAAGGCCTGAGCGTGATTCGCGACTGGCGGGGACTGACCGGCAGCGTGGTCACCACTCTGGTTTTGTGGGCGCTGAACACCACCATCTTCTGGCTGGTGTTCAAGAGTGTGCGGCACGGACTCGGGCGCGTGTCGTGGCTCGGCGCGGGCCTGACGCTCTTCTGCGCGGCCCTGGGTTTGGTGATTCAGTTTCCGGGGATTGGCGGAGGCTACCAAGTGGGCGTGATTCTGGCCTTGGTCGAAATCTTCAACGTTCGGGCCGAGCCTGCGACCGGCGCCGGCATATTGATCTGGATCATGATGTCGGTCCCCTGCCTGGCGCTTGGACTGGTCCTGCTCGTCCACGAAGGCTTGTCCTTCCGCAAGCTGGAGGCGATTGCAAAAGCCGAAGAGCAGGCCGCGACGGTGGAAAAAGTCTGACCATCACAGGGCCGCCTTGGTCCGCGTGGTGAGCGCGAAGCTTTCAAACTTCCCGAGGTGAACGACCACGATGAGATGTCCATTCTGCGGGCATGTGGAAGACAAGGTGGTGGACTCGCGCGAGGCGAAGGTAGGTGACACGATTCGCCGTCGCCGCCAATGTGGAAAATGCCGCCGGCGCTTCACAACCTACGAGCGCATCGACGAGATCCCTTACATGATCGTTAAGAAAGATGGCCGGCGGGAGAAATTCGACCGGCAGAAAGTGCTGGCGGGTTTGCTGAAGGCTTGCGAGAAGCGCCCCGTGCCCATGGGCAAGCTCGAGCAGATCGTCAACGAGGTTGAAGCGCATGTGGCCGAGTCGCCGGATCGGGAACGCCCAGCGTCGGAACTCGGCGAGCTGGTGATGAACGAGTTGAAGAAACTTGATAAAGTCGCCTACGTGCGCTTCGCGTCCGTGTACCTGGACTTCAAGGACGTCCGGGAATTCATGGACGAACTGAAGGACCTGCTCAAGGCAAAAGGGAAGTGAGCGGGATAGCACATCCCGCCTCACGGGATTGCGGCTTTCCCAGCGGTGCGGGTGACGGCCTATTCCTTGTCCTACTTCCTCTGCAGCACGCGTTCATAGTCCTGCTTAAACTCAGAGTTCTCCGGCTCAAGAGTCGTGGCGGTGCGAAGTTCCTCGATGGCGCCCTCCCGGTCGCCTTTGCGTTCCAGATACAAGCCGATCAGGTAATGGGCCCGGGCGTTTTTGGGGTCCAGCCGCACGGTTTCGCGAAGTTCCGGCACTGCCCCATCCAGATCGTGTTTTAGGAGGAGCGCGTTGGCGAGGTAAAAGTGGGCTGCGGCGTAGTCGGGGTTCAGGCGCAGGGCTTCGCGGAGCTCCGTCACCGCGCCGTCGTTATCGTCCTTGAGAAAGAGCATCACACCGAGGCCGAAGCGCACACTGGCGTTGTGGGGATTCAGGCGCGCCGCTTCGCGAATCTCCGCCAGCGCGCCGTCCTGGTCGCCCTTTGCCTTTAGCGCACCTCCCAGGCCGAAATGTGCCAGGAAGTTGTCGGGCTCTAGCCGCACGGCCTCACGATACTCGGCCAGGGCGCCGTCCCTGTCGCCCTGGTCGGTCAGGAGACTGGCGATTTGGATGTGAGCATTGGCATTCTTGGGATCCAGGCGCACCGCCTCTCGATACTCCGCCAGCGCGCCCTCCCGGTCGCCCTTGTTCTTCAGCACGCTGCCGGCCCGGGAGTGGGCAACTGGATCCTCGGGGTTTAGGCGCTGCGCTTCGCGATATTCGGCAAGGGCGCCGTCCCGGTCCCCCTTGGTCTCAAGTGTGTTGCCGGCGCGGAGATGTGCATTGTCATTCGCGGGATTCAGTCGCAGCGCTTCGCGATACTCGGCGAGGGCGCCATCCAGGTCACCCTTGAGTTCCAAGGCTACTCCAAGCAAGACGTGAGCGTCTTCGTTGCTGGGGTTTAGGCGCAGAGCTTCGCGGGCCTCCCCCATAGCTTCATCCGCCTTCTTCTGGTTGCACAGCACACTGGCCAGAGCCACATGCAAGTCAGGATTCTGTGCGTCGAGCGGGAGCGCCGCGCGATACTCGGCCTCGGCTTCCGCATATTGCTTCTTCTGAAGAAACTCCGCCCCGCGCGCGGCATGTCGCCGCAGTTCGACCAGCCTGGCCTCCGCGGCAGGATCCACGGCAGAGGGCTTCGTCACTCGGGCGGATTCGAGGGCACGAATCAGTTCCTCGTCGCCGCCGGCCAGGCGCACAGAGGCGAGATAATCCTCCTTGGGTTCGAAGTCGATGCCGCGTTCCTCGGCCAGTATGGACACGCGGTGGGTCGGCACCTGGCCGGCCAGCAGCGCGAGAATCTGTACCTGATTGAGCGGTTTTTTTACCGGCTCGCCCCCCGATCGCACCTGCTTCACCGTGCGTAGAGCCCGTAGGAAAGCGTCACTGGCGCCGGCCTCCTTGAGACTTTGCAGGAAGTCGTCCGCCGGCTTGAAGTCGATTCCCCGCTGGAGGAGGGTCGGAATCGCCACCTCGTCACCAACTTGGCTGCGGACGAGGTTCTGGACTTGCTCCTGAGTGAAGGGTTTCCGCTGCCCCGCCGTGGGCACCGCAGCACCCAACACCACAATAATTAAAAGCAAGCCGATGAGTTCCCGGAGTTTCATGGCGACCTCTCAAGGCCGATTGGGGTACCGATCGTGGGTGGTCACGACGAGCGTTCTCCGCTTCGTGGGTCTTGCATCAAGCATCGTCGACACGATTGGTGGCCACGGCAAATCCGCATTTTGATTTTCTGTGGGCTCGTCTAAACCACTCCCTCGCGGCTGTACGCAAATGCCCCAAAGGTCTTGAAGGTTTCGAATCCTATTCGCTCGTAGAGCCGGACAGCGCCGGCGTTCGCGTCCGTCACAGTTAGCGTGACTTCCTTGAAGCCCTCCCGCGCCAGGTCTCGAAACGCCGCCTCCATCAACGCTGAGCCGAGGCCGCGTCCCTGAAAAGGGACGGCCACCGCAACCTGCGGAATATGTGCCGTGCGCGGACGGATGCGGGTGACGGTGAGAATTCCCGCCAATTGTTGACCGGGACGATGCACGGCGAGGCGCGACAGGCGCGGCAGGAACTCGCCGCACCCTTGATGGTGGACGATGTTCTCGATCAGGCGTGTCGCTCCCGTGACGGAGGCGTACTGATCGTTGATGACCGCGTCCACGTGATTCCGGTACGACTGGTAAAGCAACTCCGCCGCCTCCTCATCGAAGCGCCTCTCCCAGGGAATCAGTTGGATGTTCTCTGGCACCAAGAGCTTTTCCGAAACCTGCGCGGACGTGTGCTCCGGTCCCGCGGTGACCGAGCGGCGCCGGTTTTCCAGGGAAAGGCTCATGAAGCGGCGGAGGTAGCTTTGAAACTGCCGGGAGAGAAAGCAGGATTCCAGATCTTCCCGCTCGAAGTGTGGAAGTTGCGCTTCGACCCGGCGCAAGCCGGGAGTTCCTAGTAGCGTTTCCACGGCGTGATCCAGCAGCCGGTACTCATGGCCGCGTCCGGCCATTTCTGGGTGCACGAAGAGATCACCGATCAGACCTTTCTCGCCGTCGTAGAAAAAAAAGCAATAGCCGCAAATCCGGCCCTCGCAAACCAGGGCGTACCCGGAAAGCCGTTTTTCGCGCAGGCAGGCATTGAGGACGCGAACCGTAGCGGCAAAGTCCCAGCGCAGCTTTTCGTACCAGGCCTGAGATTCAGCTTCCAGGAGAGTCGAGAACTCCTCGGGCTCAAACTGACGGATATCGATGATTTCGAGTCCCAAGCCGGGTTCCTTTCTTGCGTGGAGCCTTCGGGCTCTCCTGAGACCCGCCCTCCAAGGAGGCGAGGAAGGCAGATGGCCCGTCGCCAACCAGACAACACCAGGGCAAGTATAACCCAAATCCGAAGGGCTACGTGGCGCTGGGGGACCTCCATGGACAGAACTGCCCACGCTCGCGTGGACTGGTCGTCCGGGCAAACCGGGATTTGCGGTGCTTCCTCACCAGGGGACTGGGGGGCGCACACGCCACGCGAAATGTTGTCGCGCCGGGTTGAATTCCGACCCTCCGGTTCCGTGGATGATACGCTTCTTGCCCCAGCCTAACGAGGCGGACACAAAGTCGCGTTTTTCAGGCCCCTGAACTTTTCTGTTACCTCGCCCGGCAAGTTGCATTTATGTGTGTGAGGTGAGGGAAATGCACGCAGACTCGCGGGTTCAGGAAACTTGGTTGCGTTTGCTCGGCGGGCCCGCTGCTTCGCAAGTTGCGAGTGTGGAGAAGATTGAAGAAGGCTACTTCGCGGTGGTGCGCGCGGCTGCCAAGCCCGCGCCCTCGCCTGCCGCGTGCGGCGGCCCGGATTTCAGGGCGCTCGAATCCCTTATTACCAACCTCGCCCGTACCCGCGCTGTTTACCTGAACCAGGAAAGTGCTTACCGGCTTGCGAAGACGGAGAGCCTGCGCGACTGGGCAGGCCCACTCGCGGAGCAAGTCGAGCGCGGCATTCGCCATGCTTTCGCCGTCGTTGACCCGGAGGTTTACGCACGGCGAGTCAGCGTCGGCCTCCAGGCGTCGGGTTGGAAGGTCGAACAACTGCAGCATGACCTCCGGGTCAGCGACGGGCGATTCACGGAGAACGCCAATCTGCTTCGTGCTATTGTGCAGATGGTTCTTTCACGGGGCAGCTTTGCGGCAGCCGAGGTCGCTTTAAAGGCCGAACTCAGCGAGCGATTCGCTATCGATGCGGCCTTGTTCGCGCGCTTCGTGGAGCGCTTCGCCAGATACCGGCCCGCGGTCTTCGACCACTACTTCACGGCTTACCCGGAATGCTCCTGCGTGGCCGCGGGTTGGGACTACTGGCAGGTCTCCGGGCACGACGCCCACGAGGCGACCGAGATCTTTGAGCAGGCGATGAAAGAGTTTGAGAGTTTCCTCGCCATGCCGCCGGAGGACTGGCTTCCAACCTTGGCGGTGGATTGTTGCGGACCGAGCATTACAGAAAACTGAGGTGACCTATGATTGAAGGCAAACTGCGCTTGGCCACCATTGAAGGCACCGGCCGGCAGTTCGTAGCCCAATCAGGCACTGGGCACACGTTTGTTATGGACGACGCCGAGGGCCATAGCGGCCCCAAGCCGATCGAATTCGCGCTGCTGGCGCTGGGTGGCTGCACGGCTTTCGACGTTATCGGCATTTTGCGCAAGAAGCGTCAGAAAGTGACCGGTTACGAGATCGAGCTGCGCGCACACCAGAACCCCGAGCCGCCGACCTATTTCACGCGCGTAGAGATCAAGCACCGGCTGCGGGGCAAGATCGACCCCGAGGCCGTGCAGGCCGCCATTCATCTCTCGGAAACCAAGTACTGCGCGGTCGGGGCGATGATTTCGAAGACCGCCAAGATCGAGACGACGTTCGAAATCCTCCCGGACGAAACCCCGGGATCTCACCTTGAGGCAGCCTGATGACACGCGTTGTGTTGGCCCGAACGCTTCTGGTTTTCTTCCTGTCCGCGCCGGTCGTCGCGGCCCAGGCACCGGCGCCCCCCGCGCCGAGCTTGACGCTGGCGGAGGCCGTGCGCGTGGCGCTCGAAAAGAATCCTACCGTGCAGGCCGCCGACGCCTACGCCCGGTCGGTCCAAGAGGGAATTGGGGAAGCCAAAGCCGCGCGTTTGCCGCGCGTGGATTTTTCCGAAGGCTTCACGCGCGGCAATAATCCCGTTTACGTTTTCGGGGGATTGCTCACCCAGCGGCAGTTCACCGCCGGGGACTTTGCGCTGGGTTTTCTGGACACGCCTCCGCCGCTTGATATTTTCCGCACGCAATTCAGCGCCGCTCTGCCTTTGTATGATGCCGGGCAGACCGGCCGCAGGATCAAGGATGCAAAACTGAGCGCCCAAAGCGCCACCGAGACCCGCCAACGCACGCGCCAGGAAGTGATCTTCAACGTGGTGAAGGCTTATACGGATGAACTTCTGGCGTGCGAGAACGTGCGCGTGGCGGAAGCGGCGGTGCAAGCGGCGCAGTCGGACCTGGCGCGCGCGCAGGCACGACAAGACCGGGGGTTGGCGGTTCCATCGGATCTCTTGAGTGGGCGCGTGCGACTCGCCCAGGCACAGCAAGATTTGTTGCAGGCGAAGAGCAGCGTGGACCTTGCTCATGCCGCACTCAACGTAGCCATGGGGTTGCCCGAGGACGCGACGATAGAGATCGAACCGGGGCTCAAGGAAGCCAACTTTGAAGCCGGCCTGCTCGCCGAGCGCCAGCAGCGTGCGCTCCGCGCCAGGCCTGATTTTCTTGAAGTCGACCTGGGCCGCCAGCGCGCCGCCAATGGTGCACATATGGCGCGCGCGGAGTTCCTGCCCAAGGTGAACGTGTTCAGCTCCTGGGAAGAAGACAATCAAACTTTGCTGGCGCGCGGCGGCAACAACTGGACCGCCGGCGTCAGCCTGAACTTCAACGTCTTCGACGGCGGTGCGAATCGCGCGCGCCTGGCGGCGGCTCGATATCGTCAGCGTCAGGCGGAAGCGCAGCTCGCGCAAATGGCCGCCGCGGTCAAACTCCAGGTGCGCGAAGCGTACCTGAACTTGAACACAGCGCAGCAGCGCGTGGAGGTCTCGCGCCAGGCACAATCGGAAGCCGCGGAAAGCCTGCGCATCATCCAGAATCGCTATGAAGCGGGTCTGGCGACCATCACCGACTTGTTGCGCGTGGAGAGTGCGCGCACCGCCGCACAGAAGAATTACCTGAACGCGTTGTTCGACTATCGCCTCAGCTACGCGGCGCTGGAGCTGGCCACGGGCGAACTGGCGCCCGATTCGCCGGCCGTCATCCGGTAGGAGTCTGTGTGCAATCCTCATTGCAGGAGCGGCTGTTCCGCTGAGTCTCACCGCACTCTCCCACAGCCGCGGTCGAGTCACCATCACAGTTCACAAAGGACGAATCGCTATATGCATGGGAAGAGAATCCGTTCCTTGCTCTTGATCGTGGTCGCGGCGGGATTGCTTCCTGCCTGCAGTTCGAACGAAAAACGGCTTGCGGAAACCGGGCCGGTGATCAGCGGAGTGCGCACTGAAACCGTGCGCCTGGAGTCCGCGCCATTGCTCTACGAAGCGGTGGGCACCATCCGTTCCGCCAACACCAGCATCCTGGCGGCGCAGTTGGGCGGCTCCGTCCGCGAGATACGTGTGAAGGCCGGAGACCGTGTAAAGCGGGGCCAGCTTCTGGCGGTGCTCGACGACCGCAGCCCGCTTGCGCAACTCCACGCCACCGAAGCTGGCGTCAGCGAAGCCACCGAGGGACTGGCGGAAGTCGAGCAGGCGCTCCAGGCCGCCACCGCCGACCGGCAATTCGCCGAGGTCACCTACAATCGATACAAAGACCTGCTCGCGAAAAATTCCCTGAGCCGGCAGGAATTCGACGGTGCCGAGGCCCGCTACAAGGCGGCGCTCGCGGGCGAGCGCGCGGTGGAAGCGAAGAAGCAGCAAGTTGTGGCTCGCCAGCAGCGGGCGCGCTCGCAGCAGGATTCCGCCGAGACATACTTCAGCTACTCGCGTATCCTTTCGCCCCTGGACGGAGTGGTGACCGCGAAATCCGTGGACGCCGGGACCGTGGTGATGCCCGGCACGCCGTTGGTGACTGTGGAGGACACTTCCCACTATCGCCTGGAAGCGAGCCTGCCGGAAGAGTATCTCCCCAATGCCAAGGTTGGTGAAGCCGTCTCCGTTGCCACAGATCATGGCCAATTCGAGGGGCGTGTGGCGGAAGTTGTCCCGGCGGCAGACACCGCCAGCCGTACGTTCCTGGTGAAGATTGATCTCCCGCGCGACTGTAATTGCCGCTCCGGCGGATACGGCCACGCGAGCTTCCCGATTGGCGACGCAAAGCGCCTGGCCGTGCTCAGCTCGGCGGTGGTCGAGCATGGGGAGTTGCAGGGAGTCTTCGTCGTTGCCGCGGAGGGCAAGGTGGAATACCGGTTGGTCAAGACGGGGAAGATCTTCGGGAACCGCGTGGAGATTCTCTCCGGCCTCGCCGAGGGCGAGAAGGTTGCCGTCTCTCCAACCGATCGCTTGCGTGACGGCGCGCGCGTGGAGGGTCTATGAGCACGCGGAAGCTGGGCGCCGCCGGCCGCATCGCCCACTACTTCATCAACTCCAGGCTCACCCCGCTGATCATGGTGTTTTCGATTCTGCTGGGCGCGTTTGCCGTGCTCGAGACGCCGCGCGAGGAAGAGCCGCAGATCGTCGTTCCCATGATGGACGTCTTTGTCGAGATGCCCGGCGCGACCGCGAAGGAGGTCGAGCAGCGCGTCACCACGCCGATGGAAAAGCTCATGTGGGAAATCCCTGGCGTGGAGTATGTGTACTCCACCACGCGGCCGGGGCTCAGCATGGCCATCGTGCGCTTCAAGGTGGGGGAGAAGGAAGAAGACTCCATTGTCAAACTCTATAACAAGCTCTATTCGCACTTCGACCTGATTCCTCCCGGCGCCTCGAAGCCGCTCATCAAGCCGCGCTCGATCGACGATGTTCCCGTCCTGGCGCTTACTTTCTGGAGCAACCGTTACGACAGCTTCACGCTGCGCCGCGTGGCCAGCGAAGTTGAACGCGAGGTCCAGAGCGTTGACGATGTTTCCCAAACGCAGGTGATTGGCGGGGAGCGCCAGCAGATTCGCGTGCTGCTCGATCCCACCAAGATGGCGGGTTACGCGGTTGCGCCGGCCATGGTGATGGGCACGCTCGAGCGTGCCAACCAACGCCTGCAGGTCGGGGAATTCGCTGCCGCGAATCAGGAGTACAACGTCGAGATGGGCGACTTCCTTCACAACGCCGACGACGTGGGGCGCGTGGTCGTCGGGGTTTCCGCCGGCCGGCCCGTTTATCTGCGCGACGTGGCCGAGATTCGCGATGGCCCCGAGGAGCCTGCGAACTACGTGCTCTTCGGGTACGGCGCGAGCGCCAAAGTGAAATCAGCCAGCGCCATAGGAGAGTCAGGGGCGGTCACGCTCACCGTTTCCAAGCGTAAGGGCAAGAATGCAGTGGCGGTGGCCGAACGCGCCATGGAAAAAGTAGAGAGTCTGAAAGGGACTTTGATTCCGGCCGGGGTCGAGGTTACGGTCACGCGGAATTATGGTGAGACCGCCCAGGAAAAATCGAACGAGTTGTTGAAACACCTTCTGCTCGCGACGCTTTCGGTCACAGCGCTCATCGCGCTGGCGCTCGGCTGGCGGTCGGCAATGGTAGTGCTCGCCGCCGTGCCGGTCACCCTGGCGCTGACTTTGTTCCTCTATTTCATCTATGGCTACACGCTCAACCGCGTCACCCTTTTCGCGCTGATCTTCTCCATCGGCATCCTGGTGGACGACGCCATCGTGGTCGTGGAGAACATCACCCGGCACTTCCACCTCCCGGAGAATAGGGGTCGCCCCCTTGCGGACGTCGCGGTGGAGGCTGTGGATGAAGTTGGGAATCCCACCACCCTCGCGACCTGGACCGTTATCGCCGCCATCCTGCCCATGGCGTTTGTGGGCGGATTAATGGGGCCGTACATGCGGCCCATTCCCGTCGGCGCATCGCTCGCCATGTTGTTCTCGCTTTTCATCGCCTTCGTGATTTCTCCCTGGGCGGCGCTCCGAATGCTCGCGCACTCAGACGGAAGCCACGCGGAAGGCGAAGAAGGGCGGGAAGGCTGGACAACCCGCCTCTACCGGCGGCTGATGATGCCCTTGCTCGGCGATGCTCGCAAGCGCCACATGTTCCTGGTGGGGGTGGTGCTCCTTCTGCTGCTGGTGTTCACACTGCCCCTCCTCAAGATTGTGCGCGTCAAGATGCTTCCCTTCGACAACAAGAGCGAGTTCCAGGTGATCATCGACATGCCGCAAGGGACGACGCTCGAACAGACGACGCGCGTGGCGCGCGAGGTGGCGCGCCGCGTGGCCCAGGAGCCGGAGGTGATCAATTACCAGGTGTACGCCGGCACGGCCGGGCCTTACAACTTCAACGGGCTGGTGCGTCACTACTTCTTGCGGCAAGGCGCGAACGAGGCAGACATCCAGGTGAACCTGCAGCCCAAGGGCGACCGCTCGGCGCAAAGCCATGACATCGCCAAGCGCATGCGCGACGCCATTGTGCCGATCGGCGAGAAGTACGGCGCCAAACTGAAAGTGGCGGAAATTCCGCCGGGCCCCCCTGTGTACCAGACGCTGGTGGCGGAGGTTTACGGCCCCGAATACAGCCAGCAGATCGACATCGCCCGGCAGATTCGCGACGAGTTCAAGAAGACTCCGGGCGTGGTGGACGTAGATTGGACCGTTGAGGACCCTCAGCCGCAATTTCGCTTCGTGGTGGACAAAGAGAAGGCGGCGCTGACCGGTGTCTCCGCCGACCAAATCGCGCAAACGCTTCGCCTGGCGCTCAGCGGTGCAGTCGTCGGCTTGGCGCATCAGCCGAAGGAGAAGGAAGACGTCGATATCGTGCTGGAAGTCCCCCGGGCCGAGCGCAGCAGCCCGACCGACCTTGGAGAAATTCGTGTGGCGTCGGCCTCCGGCGCCCTCGTGCCGCTGAGCGAGTTGACCCATGTTGAAACCGGCGTCATCGAGACGTCCATCTACCACAAGAACCTGAAGCGCGTCGTGTACGTCACGGGCGACGTGGCGGGGAAAGAGGAGAGCCCGGTGTATGCGATTCTCAGCCTTTCCAAATCACTCGACAAGATTCACGGCCCGGGCGGCTACGCGATCGAGCGCTACGCCACGCACTTGTCGTTCCTCACTGACAAGGTGAGCATGAAGTGGGACGGTGAGTGGCACATCACCTACGAAGTTTTCCGCGACCTGGGATTGGCCTTCGCTGTGGTGCTGGTGTTGATTTATGTCATCGTGGTCGCGTGGTTCCAATCCTTTCGAGTGCCGCTGGTCATCATGGCGCCGATTCCGCTGACGCTCATCGGCATTATCCCAGCGCATGCCTTGATGGGAGCGTTCCTGACGGCGACAACCATCATCGGTTTCATCGCCGGGGCGGGAATTATTGTGCGCAATTCCATCATCCTGGTGGACTTCATCGAACTGCGCCGCCAGCAGGGAATGCCCCTCGAAGAAGCCGTAGTGGACGCGGGCGCCGTGCGCTTTCGCCCCATGCTGTTGACGGCGGCCGCGGTCGTCGTGGGGGCATTCGTCATTCTCTTTGACCCGATCTTTCAGGGCCTGGCGATTTCTTTGATGGCGGGCGAGGTGGCATCTACCTTTCTTTCGCGCATGGCGGTGCCGGTGCTCTATTACCTGAACGCCCGGCACGAACAGAAAAAATCTACAGGCGAAGTCGTGGCGCCGTGATCAGCGGTGGCGACGGTTTCTCGCTTTCACAAAACACTAAGGAGGAAACATCATGGATTTGAATCGTTGGTTGCGGCTGGTTGCCGGAGCTTTTGTTCTGGCTTCGCTGGCTCTGGGTTACTGGGTGAGCCCGAAGTGGTATCTGTTTACAGCTTTCGTCGGACTCAATCTGTTCCAATCGGCGTTCACGAACTGGTGCCCGATGATGACCTTCCTGCGCAAGCTGGGCGTGAGGCCCTGACGCGGTCGCTCGTGCGCTGGGCGGCTTTTGTGAGCTGGTGATTTTGTGGGTGAAGAAGAGATCCTTCGCCCGTCCCGACAAGGCGGGGCACTCTGTCCCCGCGGGAGAGGGTTGTGGATTTGATGTGGTTGGAGGTCTGCTCGTCGACGCACCCGGCAACAGACGGTGCAGGGCGAGCCGACGGCTATTTCAAACGACGAATTAGCCGTCGCCACCCCTCCCTTGCGCCTCGCCCTCATTCTCTCTATTTCACCGGGTGGCTTAAAGCGCCACATGCCTCGCATAGCTGGTTCCGCGCAATTCTGTTGTGACAATCCACTCTACTGGGAATAGAATCGCGAGTTCGTGTTTTGTGGGTGGCGGGCTGCATCGCTTGCGTGTTAGTTTCGGCCACTCGACTCTGAGGATTCCCATGATTGTTCCCTACTTCGATTTGAAAGCTCAATATGCCACCTTGCGCGAGGAGACTCTGGCGGCGCTCGACCGCGTGGGTCGCAGGGCGGCATTTATCTTGGGTGAAGAGGTTCAGGAGTTTGAGAAGGAATTTGCGGCCTACTGTGGTGTGAAGCACTGCGTGGCCGTGAATTCCGGGACCAGCGCCTTGCACCTGGCGCTGCTCGCGGCGGGTGTGAAGCCCGGCGATGAAGTCATCACCACACCGAATACCTTTGTCGCCACGGCGGAAGCCATTTCTTATACGGGCGCGAAGCCCGTATTTGTGGATATCGACCCGCGTACGGCCAATATAGATCCCAGGCACATTGCGCGAGCTGTCACTTCTCGCACGCGGGCAATTCTTCCGGTGCATCTTTACGGCCTTCCCGCGGAGATGGATCCGATTTTGGAGATTGCCTCACGCCGCAACCTCGCCGTCATGGAGGATGCTTGCCAGGCGCACGGTGCACACTATCGCGGCAGGCGGGTGGGCAGCCTGGGGAGGGCGGCGGCGTTCAGCTTTTATCCCACCAAGAACCTGGGCGGCTATGGCGAAGGTGGAGCGCTTACGACGAACGATGACGAGATGGCAGCCCTGGCTCGCACGCTTCGCTCCCACGGCGAGGCGCGCCACTATGCGCACGAGCACATCGGGTACAACTATCGGATGGATGGCTTCCAGGGCGCGATTCTGCGCATCAAGCTGAAACGGCTCGACCCATGGAACGCGCGTCGCAAAGAGATCGCTGAGATCTACCGTCGCGTCCTGGCGAGCGCGCGTGTGGAGGTGCAGGAGGCCGCGACGTGTGAGGGGAGGGTTTATCATGTGTTTGCCGTTTATGTCGATGGCCGCGACGCCGTCCGCGCGAAGCTTGAAGAACGCGGAGTGCAGACCGCGATCCACTACCCGCTTCCGATTCATCTGCAGAAGGCCTATCAGTTTCTTGGCTACCCGGAGGGGAGTCTCCCGCACGCGGAGCGCGCCTGCGAACGTGTGATCACCATGCCGCTTTATCCTGAGCTGACCGATGAGCAGGTAATCTACGTCGCGAAAACTCTTTTGGGAATTGTGGGAGAGAAATAGCAGAAAGAGTTTTCAATAAACAGTCATCTCCGATTTCAGGAGTCCGATGGACTCCATCGGAGTCCCGCAATCGGACAGTTCTCAGCAGAGCACCCAGCTGACTACTGAGACAACTGACTACTGACCACTGACAACTGACGACTTTTGTGCTACCTTCGCCAGCGAAATCGGTAGTGGCAGACTTCACGAACGCGAACCTTCATAGGCGCCACGGATGATTTCAGTCGTCATTCCCACGTACAACGAGGCGGCGGTTATCGAGGAGACGCTTCGGCGCGCGGCCGCCGCGCTGCGCACCGCAGCCGAGGATTTCGAACTTGTGGTGGTGGATGATGCTGGCACGGATGGGACGGCGGAGCGGGCGGAGTCTCTGGCGAGTGAAATCCCCGTGCACGTGCTGAGGCGCCCGGGCCGGCTGGGGCTGGCCACCGCGGTGCTCGATGGATGGGCGATCGCACGGGGGGAAGTCCTGGGGGTGATGGACGCGGACCTCCAGCACCCTCCCGAGGTGTTGACGGGTCTCGCCCAGGCGATTCGCAAGGAAGGGGCGGACCTCGCGATCGGCAGCCGTTACGTACCCGGCGGTGGCACCTCCGATTGGACCTGGATGCGCCGCATGATCTCCCGCACGGCGACGCACATGGCCGCGACTGTTTTGCCGCTCAAGCTCGCAGCGGTCGGTGACCCCATGTCGGGAGTGTTTCTGGTTCGAGCTTCAGCCCTTTGTGACGCCCACCTGAACCCGCTGGGTTACAAAATCTTGTTGGAGGTTCTGGCGAAGGCGCATTACCAGAAGTTGGTGGAAGTGCCTTACATTTTTCAGGAACGCGAGCGCGGCAGCTCCAAGCTCGGTGCTCGCCAATATCTGGAATATCTCCTGCACCTCGTGCGGCTGGCAGTGGGAACGGGCCAGCTCTATGCTGGGATTCGGTACGCGCTGGTGGCGCTGGTCGGCGCGTTGATTGACGTGGGTTTGGTCTGCGCCTTGGTGCAACGCCAAGGCTGGCCTGCCATCGCTGCATTACCGCTGGCGATCGAGGTGGCGCTCCTAAGTAATTTTGCTTGGAGCGAAATCTTCACGTTCCGGTCATCGCCGACTTCCAGATTCCGTTCGGGCATGTGGGGGAGGTTGCTTCGATACGAAGGAATATGTATTCCCGGAGCGCTTCTCAACATACTCGTGGCGCTGGTTTGGCTTTCGCAAATCGGGAAACTCATCACGGGAGCCGCCCTGGGGGTGGTGTCGGGCGGCGTGTGCAACTTCCTTTTCAACATTCCATCGATATGGAGAACCTGGGGCAGATGCGTTTACAGCCGATAGCTCGCTAAGCGTCGCATGAGCAAAAGCATTTCTGTGTCAACAGCGCCAGCTTGCGGCCCCCCTTCAGCGTAGTGGTTTAAGAGGACTCGACCCACTCCGCTTGCCCCATAGGCACGCCGCACGGCTACAGGGTTCAACGTGAATAACGGTTCGGTTGGTTCGCTGCAATCCGCTGTTTCACCGCGCTCACGCATGTGGCTCGGGATGTCACTTCTTTTTGTTCTGCTGAGGGCATTTCCATGTATTTGCTACCCCATCGGGCGTGACCAAGCTACTTATTGTTATATTGGTCAGCGGCTGCTGGAGGGGAAGCGGCTTTATCTCGACCTCTGGGATAACAAACCCCCTGGCATCTTCTATTTTTATGCCCTCATTGTGAAGATCTTCGGAACCGCCATGTGGTCGGTGGGCGTGGTGGATATCCTGTGGTTGCTGGTCATCTCCTACTTCATTTTCAGATTCACCGAACGGTTTCTGGGGACAGCGGCCGCGGTAACTGCCGTGGTCTTTCATGCGACATGGCGTGCCTGGATGGGCTATTGGGACGCGGCACAGCCTGAAAATTTCCTAGTGCTCTTCGTCATCGTTGCCTACTTCCTGTCGTCGTATGCCGGCAGGAGGCGGTGGGTTTGCGATGCCTTGTCCGGGTTCCTTTTCGGAGCTGCCTTTTGGCTCAAATACAACGCTGTGACCTTCATTCCACTGCTGCTTCTTATTCCCTATCTCGATTTCGCGCCGCTCGATGCGGGCTCACGTCTCCCGCGCTTCACCGTGTCTGGCGAGGAGTGGATCAGGCGCGTGGGAGTCTGGGCCGCGGCCTTCGCCCTGGCCGTGGCGGGAGTGCTCGCGTACTTTTGGTGGGTCGGCGCGTGGCCGGCGATGAGGGAAATACAATTCGAGGTGTTGCCCCGCTACAACGCCATGGCAGCCGAGCGCTACCGACCCTATTGGCTTTATGTGTATAACCTCATGAGTGTGAACCTGGGACCCTGGACATTGATCCTAGCGCTCGCGGCGATCATCGTGGCTCGGCGCACGAGGACTCTCGTTCAAACCATGCCGGTGTTCTTGGCCACAGCGATGGGTACCCTGTGCACCGCGATGCAAACCCGTCTGCCGACTTATGCTTTTGAAACCTGCTATCCCTTCTTCGCCATGCTCTGGGGCTACATGGGAGTGAAGGTCTTCGAGGGCTTCCGATTTGTCGCGCGGAGGTGTTGGGGCCGTGGCTGGCGGGTTGCGGCAGTCATGGTCTGGCTCATCTTCGCCAATTTGATTTACTTGCCCTTGCCCAACGAAGCCGTTCAGTTGAAGCTCTACTTCTACGATCTAAAGGAATGGTGGCAAGACCGCGACGCTTTTTACGCCAATTACCCCTGGGCGCGTCCGATCTCTCATTATGACGGCCAGATACGGGTTATCGAGTACCTGCGCGAGAATTCCACCCCAAAGGATGGGGTGTTTATCTGGGGCAGCGAGCCGCTGATTTATTTCCTGGCCCAGCGCAATCCGCCCACGCGGTTTGTTTCGAACCTTGGGCTACTCTCGCTTTGGACGCCACCCGCCTGGCGCCTGGAGCTGATGCGCGATCTGCAAGCGTCTCCCCCCAAATACATGATCGTGGAGCGCGAAGACTGGGTGCCGATGATTTCTTTCAACTTTCTGGATTCCGAGGAGTATCTTCAGCAGCGGTTCCCTGCACTCTCACGATTCGTGACGGACCGCTATCAGAAGGTCGCCGATTTCAAAGCGTTCGTGATCTATCGTCATGACTAACCGGCCTCCGGAAACAAATCCCTCACCGCGTGCTAACCCCTGGAGGTGGCTTGGGGGAGCGCTGGTGTTGGTCATCCTGCGCGCTCTCCCCAGCCTTCGCTATCCCCTCGGACGAGACCAAGCCACCTACTGTGTGATCGCCCAAGGGCTGCTTCACGGTCGGCTCCTTTATCGTGACCTTTGGGACATCAAACCCCCCGGTATCTTTTACATCTATGCCGTGATCGTCAGGATCTTTGGGCCGGTGATGTGGTCGATCGGGATTGTCGACATCCTCTGGCTCGTGGCGATTTCGATTTGCATCTCCTGCTTTGCGAAGCGCTACCTGGGTGCGCCGGCGGCTGCGATCGCCGTGGTCTCTAATGCCCTGTGGCACTGCTCGTGGGGTTACATCCACGCTGCACAGTCTGAGACTTTCGTGACGCTGTTTGTCTTTCTGGCGTACTTCCTCCTGATGTCCGCAAAAGCGCGGAACTGGAGGGGCAACCTCGCTGCCGGTCTGCTGTGCGGTGCCGCGTTCTGGGTGAAATACAACGCCGCACCGTTCTTTCCGGTGTTGGCCTTCCTGCCCTATCTGGATCTTAGCCGTTTTGATGAGCAGCCGCGGCGGGCTCGATTGACCATCACTTGGTGGGTGTGGTTTCAGCGGACGCTGGTCATTGTAGCGGGCTTCCTGCTGATGATTGTCGCAGTCCTTGTCTACTTTTGGGGCGTCGGCGCGTGGCCCGCACTGAAAGAAGGGCACTTCGAGGTTCTGCCTCGTTACGGCTCCATGTTTCTGGCGCGTACGCCCCATTACTACCGACTGGCGATCGATCTGACTCACCTTCATCTTGGCGTGTGGGCGGAAGCTGTTTTCGGAGCGGCGTTGCTGATCGCCTGGAGGCGGCGGCAGTTGCGAGTTGTGGGGCCGGTTCTGATCATGGCCATCGCGGGTATTATCTCCACGGCTTCCCAGGCACGCTTCAGCTCGTTCAGCTTTGAAACGGCCTATCCTTTCTTTGCCATGCTCTGGGGGTACGTGATCGTCAAACTTTACGAAGGCTTTGTGCATCTCCGTGAATCCTTTGCCCGACGAAGCTGGCGCGTGGCGGGCGTGCTGTTGTGGCTGGTGGCGGCGGAAGTGGTCTACTACCCGCTGCCCGACTATGCTTTCGAAATCGCAGAAGAGTACAATGGCCTGGCTGGGTGGATGCACGACCCTCACCGGTCCTATGAGGATTACCTCTTTCCAGCCCCTTTCGAAAAGCTTCACGACCAGATGGCGATCATTGATGATCTGGAGAAGAATTCTGCCCCGCAGGATGAAGTCTTTGTTTGGGGCACAGCGCCGCTGATCAATTTTCTGACGCAGCGTCCAAACCCCAGTCGGTTTGTCTCGAATCATGCCTTGATTTCCCCCTGGGGGCCGGCGCGCTGGCGGCAAGACCTGATTGCCGAATTGAATCGAAAGCCGCCGCGTTTCATCGTCGTGGAGCGTCACGACGAGATCCCCCTCGTGGCTCTGACCTATGACGATTCCGAGCAGTGCCTGAAGAAATACCCCTCGTTGGCTTCGTTCATCGCGGGTCGTTACGAGTCTGTCAAGAATTTGTCCGATTTCGAGGTCTATCGCCTCATGCGACCGTGATCTCAGCAAAGCTGCAAGAGCGACCTGCTCGGGCGCGAGGATCTTGGGCGCCGTCGCTCGGAGTACACCGCATAGCGGGTTTCCAAGCCGATGATTGATGAATCCGTACCCCAGCTTCAACGCTCCCGCACCTGGTTTTTGGCCGGGCTTGTGGTGGTTTTTCTGCGCGCGCTCCCCAACCTCCGCTATCCCCTCGGACGGGACCAAGCCACCTACTGCGTGATCGGGCAAGGGTTGCTGCACGGCCAGCTCCTTTATCGCGATCTCTGGGACAACAAGCCGCCGGGGATCTTCTACGTCTACGCGTTGATCGTGAAAATCTTCGGGCCCGTGATGTGGTGCGTAGGCGTGGTGGATATTCTGTGGTTGCTCGTCATCTCCTGCTGCATCTTCTATTTTGCCCGGCGTTATTTGGGGACGCCGGCCGCGACCCTGGCGATAGTCTTCAACGCTGCGCGACACTGCCGGCAGGGATACATCCATGCGGCCCAGCCCGAAACGTTCTTGATGCTCTGCGTGTTTGCCGCTTGGTTCCTGTTATGTGGAAGTGATCCCTCACCCGCCCTCGTACCTCGGGCACCCTCTCCCCAAGGGAGAGGGTTGGAGCTGAAAACACGTCGGATGCCAGCCCTCTCCCTTGGGGAGAGGGTGGCGAGCGTAGCGAGCCAGGTGAGGGGTTTCTTCTCTCGGGGGCAGGGATGGACCCTGCGGGTGATCCGGTACTTTGCGGCGGGTCTGTTGTTGGGCGCGGCGTTCTGGTTGAAGTACAACGCGATTGCCTTTTTCCCTTTTGTGGTGCTCCTGCCGTTTTTGGACTTCCGCGAGTTGGATCGGGGATCAGGGCACGTGCGCCTGGAGATCCCTTGGAGAGACTGGTTCGTGCGAGCCCTGATCGTGGGCGCCGGTTTTCTTCTCGCTGTCGTTGGGGTCTTGGCCTATTTCTGGGTTTCGGGAGCGTGGCCGGCCATGAAGGAGGTCCAGTTTGAGGTGCTGCCGCGCTACGGAGCCAAGGTCTTCCATTGGAGTTTCTATTTTGTCCTCTGGGCTCTCTGGCAAACCCAGAACCACATGGGAATTTGGAACGAGGTTATGCCTGCACTTACCCTGTTGTTTGCCTGGAAGCGCCGTGAACTGGGCTTGGTTGCGCCGGTATTACTGCTGGCGTTCGCCGGATACGTTTCCGTAGTAATGCAGGGGCGTTTTCATCCCTATTATTTCGAAACCTGTTTTCCTTTCTTTGCGATGTTCTGGGGATATGTCTCGGTCAAGACTTACGAAGGCTTCAAATACCTTCAGCGAGTGTTCGCGCAACGAGGATGGACTTTGGCCCGGGCCATGCTGTGGCTGGTGTTAGCGGGACTCGCCTTCTCGCTGCTTCCCGAAGAGAGCGTGCGCGTTGTGCAGCAGTACGAATTCCTGGCTGACTGGTGGCGGGATCCAGAGCTTTCCTACAAAACATACTGGTGGGAACTTCCGCTGGAAAAGCTCGGGGAACAACTGCGCGTGATTGACTACCTGAAAAAGAATTCCGACCCTAGGGATGAGGTTTACGTTTGGGGAACTGCTCCCCTCATCAATTTTCGGACGCAACGGAGAAATCCCAGCCGGTTCGTGTCCAACTTGGCTCTGATCTCCACATGGGCGCCGGAGCGCTGGCACCAGGAGCTAGTTCGCATACTGGAGGCGAAGCGGCCGCGCTATATCGTGGTGGCGCGCCACGATTCAGTCCCTACCCTCACCTTCACCAGGATGGATTCAGAAGAATACCTGCAAGTGTATCCCGCCTTGGCTGACCTGTTGAAACGCCAGTACCAGTTAGATGTCAACTACTGGGATTTCGAGATTTACCGTTTGAAGTAGAGCGCGATCAGCGCCGCCAGGGTGACGAGCGAAACGATCAAGCCCCCGCGCAAGCCGCGCTGGCGGTAGTCAAAGCGGATTTCGTGACGCCCGGCCTCGGCGTAGACGGCACGAAAGGTCTGGTTGGCGCGCCAGACGGTCGTTTCGCGGCCGTCGATCGTGGCTTGCCAACTCGGATCGTATCGGTCCAGCAGGACAACGTAGGCGGGGCGGGAGAGCTGCGCCTGAAGGGTGACGGAGTTGGGATCGCGGTGCGTGACTTCCACTTGGCCAGCAGCCGTATAGTCACCCCCGCGCAGGCGGTGGTCCACGTCCGCTGGTCCTCTGTGGATTCCCGCTTTCGCGGGAATGACCGCAAGAGCGCGAGGGTCGCTCACTGCGGGTGCGGAGCCCGCTGGCGCGGCGAGAATGACCGTGTTGAGTGCGTCGAAATCCCGCGCCGCGAGCAGGTTCAGCGTCTCGAAGGAGTTCGTTGAGAACAGGGAATTGCCCGCCACGTAGGTCCGGGGAACAAAGCACAGGTCCTCATACAAACGACTTGGCAGCGGGGAGCCATTGAACACGTCGCCGATCAACCGCGTGGCAGTGGAATCGGCTGGGGTGGGCCGAATGATGTACTTCACATTCGTGCGGCCCAGCAGGCAGTCGGCGCGCAAGGGGTCCGAGGCCTCACGGCTGAGGTAGATTTCGACGTCGTAGAGATAAGGCGGCAGCGAGCGTTCGAGGTCCAGGTTGATGCTTCCCTCCACTTGGTTGAGCATGGAGCCGGTGGCCAGTTGCAGCCGGGCCTGGAATGCCCCTTGGGCGATCGGCGCCAGTTCTGCAGCTTCCGGGATGGATTGGAAGTTGATGTAGGTTTGCAGGTTCTTGGTATCGGGCGTCAGGGTGATCGGCCAGAAGGAAGTGACGCGATAGGTTCCGGGCGGATCCTTGAACTCAGCAAGCACCGGGGGGCGATAGGTGAGGAAGCTCTTCGGGACCGTAGGGTTTGCTCCGGAATTCACCAGGACTAGTTGGGCCATGGCCAGAAGCGCAAAGGCGTACAGACCCGGACACGCCCACTTCTTTCCTTGTTCCAGGCCGGACGCCAGCACGAGCCCGCCCAAGCAGAACCCCGCCAGCCCGGGAAGCTGAAGCCGGAGCATGGCGTTCAGAAAATTCGGCATTTGGTCGAGATTAAACGGGGTCTCCCCGAGGGCGTGGAGCGCCCAGCGGGTAGGCGAGGCAATGAGACCGGGCACAATCCATGCCATGGCCAGAACAATGACGACACAGCCCAGAAGGATTTGCAGAGGCAGCACCAGCCGCCGGCGGTGGGCCCTCCACGGGCAGGCGGCGGAGCGCAAGGCGTCGAGCCCCCAGCCGGCGAGGAGCGCCACAAGGAACGTGACGAGCACCAATAGCTTGATGGGATAGCGCACGAACATCAGGGGCGGCAGAAGTAAATACCCCAGGGCGAAGACAGGCGTGAAGTGACCGAAGCAAAACAACAGGAAAATCCCGGCGGCACCCGCGACGAAATGGCGGCGGCGGTCAGTGCCCAGGCGCCAGCCGCCCAGCGCAAAGTAGAGCGGCACGAATCCCAGGAATACCGAAAGAAAATAGGGAACGTTCCGGTCTGACATCAGCCACAGCCAACCGGTGGGAGAAGCGATGCCGGAGCCGAAGAAATCCGGTATGACGATTTCCGGCAAAGAGAATGGATTGAGCGCCCAATTGGCGGTTTCGCGAAAGCGCAAGCCTTGCACGCCGCGACGAGAATGGCTGAGCAGGTCGGAGGCGGGCAGAAACTGGACCGCACAGAGCAACAACATGCCACAGCCGACCAGGAAGAAGATCGCGAGCAGCCGCAGGTTCGGCTTGGACCAGAGTTTGTTCAATGTGCCGCGCTGATAGAGAGCGTAGGCGAACGAAAGGCCGAATGTCGCGAGCATGGTCATCGGCTCTCCGGCCAGC
>JAIQEZ010000042.1 GCA_020073545.1 Terriglobia bacterium
GGGCAGAAGGGGGTAGATGCAAACGCAGAGGTTCGCCTCCGGGAAACTCTAGTGAGCTGGTGGCCGGGTTCGCCGTTTCCATGTACCTTCCCCGTACCGCTCGTCCTGTCTCAGGCTGATCTGCTTATTGGGATAAAACCCGAACACTCCCGCGTCCCCGAGCGGCCCAACCTTGCGGCCCTCGTATTCAGCGCCAATCGCTTCGCACGCATCCTCAATAACCAAGAGGCGCCGCCTCCGAGCAATGCTGAAAATGGGTGACAGGTCTGCCGGGCATCCAAAAGTGTGTACGACGAGAATAGCGCGCGTTCTGGGAGTAACCGCTGTCTCGATTTTCTCGGGATCAAGGTTCAAGGTTTTCGCATCGACATCTACAAAGACCGGGACGGCCCTTTCGTACCGAACGGCGTTAGCGACGGCAATGAAAGCAAACGATGGCACGATCACTTCGTCGCCTTCGGCGATGCCCAGGGCCCGAATGCACAAGTGCAGCCCACTGGTCCCCGAGTTCACGGCGATGGCGTGCGCTGCCCCCGTGTAACTGGCCACAGAGTTCTCAAATTCCTCGAGCTTCGGTCCGAGGCTCAATCGAGGGGTGCGCAGCACGCTGGTGACCGCCTCGATTTCGCTTTCGGTAATGTCCGGGGAAGAGAGAGGTATTCGCATCTAAGCTGGCGCCTTGGCGGCTGAGGTGGGGTATTTGATGAGAAGTTCCTGTGAGAGAGGAACCGTGGTCAGGACCCGCACGATCCTCTCGGACGCGTGCCCGTCGCCGTAAGGGTTTGTCATCCCTCGCAACGACCGGCGGAACTCCTCGCTTCTTGCCACTCGAACCGTCTCAAGAATGGATTGGGTCTCCGGGGAACATTCCAAAACGTTTCGAGCGCGCTCCCGGCCCTCTTGTCTAAGCCCGATATTGACCGTGGGCAGAGCGAACGAAGGTGTTTCCATAATTCCGCTGCTCGAGTTGCCGAGCAACAGATCCACTTGCCGGAGGAGACTCCAGTAGGTGAGTGAGTCCAGATTGACGAACAAGCGTCCCTGTCTGCCTCTGGAGAGGAAGGATCGGGTCCGCTCGATCAGAGCCCGGCTGCCGGCGTCCGCATTCGGATAGCAGAACAGAATCTGCTCCGGCAGGGACTCAAGGGCGGCAAACAGCGCATCCGCTTCCTGGGTCGTGTCACGAAGAAGGGTGACGGGGTGGTAAACCACCAAGGTGGTGGGCCGGCTGAGATCCAACTGCAGCCGGGATTCCAATTGTTCACGAGTGAACAATGTCTGGCGGCGGAGGTGGTCCAAAGAGGGAGCGCCGGTCCGGTGGACACGCCACTCCTCTTCGCCCATAGCGATGACTCGCAGGCGGGCTGACTCGGTTCCCGTGAAGTGGATGTGGCTCATTTTCGTGACGGCATTCCTGACGGCATCATCGATGGCGCCCGCACTGATCTCTCCTCCTTCGATATGCGCAATCGGAATTCGCAATGCCAGCGCCACTGAAGCCGGGGCCAGCAGTTCGTACCGGTCCGCGATCAGCAAAAGCAAGTCCGGGCGCATCTGCCCGAGGGCATCGGCCAGACTCAGCGTCGCCACGCCGATGGTTTTCGCCATCCCAACGTCCGTGTCGGAACTCAAAAGGCACTCGATGCGCGCATCTATCCGGAATCCATCCTTCTCAATCTCCCGGACCGTGCACCCGAATTCCGGCGACAAGTGCGATCCGAGCACGGCGATTCGCAGGTCGACTTCAGGGTGCGCGGCGAGGTCGCGCAAAGGCCAGTAGAGGTGGGAATAGTCAGCGCGGGAGGTGGTGAGAACAGCGATTTTTCTGGTCATGCCTGCCTTGTCTTGATCTCCGAATCGTTTGATAACTCGAGCAATACTGCGCTTGGCTGGTACTCAGGAACGATGCTGCAGAGTATGCGAATCAGCGCTACGAGGTCGCGCCGACGCAAGCTCTCTGTTAGTTCTGCAATGGCTGTCTCCAAATCGCCCCGCGACAACTGCGGGCCACTTACCCGGTGAAGTCCGCAAATGCCCCGGCCCTCCCTCGACTCTCGTGTCGAGACCAACTGCTCTACCATCTTGTCGCCGGCACGCAAGCCGATAAAAGCAATGGGAATATCGTCGCCCGGCGTGAGGCCGGTATTTCGTATCAAATGTTCCGCCAGGTCCAGGATTTTGAGAGGAGGCCCCAGTTCAGGAACCCAGATACCCCCGCACGAATCCAGAGAGGCGGCAGTCAATACCAACCCCACAGTCTCACGCAGGGTAAGAAAGTATCTGCGCACCTCAGGGTGGGTCACCGTCACCGGCCCGCCCCGGCTGATTTGCTGGAGGAAAAGCAGACCTACACTGCCTCGGGAACCCAGCACGTTTCCAAGGCGGACGCTGCTCATGCGCGTCTTCTCGTTAGTGAGCGCCATCAGGACAAGTTCCGCCACCCGCTTCGACACTCCCATCACACTCTGCGGATTTACAGCCTTGTCCGTGGAGATCACGATCAGCTTCTCGGCCGCGTGTTGGGCGACGGTCTTGGCCAGCACATAGGTGCCCAGGGCATTGTTCCGGATCGCCGCCAGGGGATTGGCTTCCATCAGCGGGACGTGCTTGAAAGCTGCGGCGTGATAAACAATTTCCGGGCGGTGCTGCGCAAAGATGGCGTCCATCAACGGACGATCTGCAATGTCGCCGAGAATTGGGATACGTGGCGTTCCGCGCGCGAGGTCATTCAGATCGGTGTGGATTTGATAGAGGTTCTGTTCGGAGCTCTCGAGGAGGAGCACCAGCCGGGGGCCGGACGTGGCAATCCTCATCGCCAAGGCAGACCCAATGGAGCCGCCAGCTCCCGTCAGGAGGATGGTCTTCCCTGCATTCGCCGCCTGGAACTTCGCTACATCGCCCTCGATGTATCGCCGGCCGAGAAACGTCTCCCAATCGTAGTTATCCAACTCCCGTGGCATGATGGAGGTCCAATCAGGATTATAAGGCATCAGGGACTATTATCACCGGATTGCAGGATTTCTTGTGATAAGCGGGGCGAGGCTCAGCGAATCAGGCCGCTACGCGAACGTTTGTTGGTGAGTTCGCGCATCGTGTACAATGAATCCCCGGGCTCAACCATCTACTTCGCCCGCAGGAGAGGAGTCCTCCTTTACGGACCTGCATGTCGAATCTGCTCGATCAACTCAATCCCCAGCAGCGCGCCGCCGTAGAACGAACCGAGGGCCCGCTGCTTATCCTGGCCGGAGCCGGCAGCGGGAAGACGCGCGTCATCACTTACCGCATTGCTTTCCTTATTGAAGCCAAGGGCGTGCCGCCCGAAAGCATCCTGGCAGTCACTTTCACCAACAAGGCCGCAGACCAGATGAAGGAGCGTGTGGCCAAGCTGCTGGGTGGCCGCGTGGAGTTGCGCCCGGGCGCTCCGCATGTTTCCACCTTCCATTCCTTCTGCGTCAGTGTGCTACGACGGCACATCGAGCGCCTCGACTACAGCCGCGATTTTTCGATTTACGACGAGGATGATCAGCAACGGGTGATGAAGACCTGCATCCAGGAACTGGGCCTCTCGGAACAAATCGCCTCGCCGCGCAGCGTGCTCTCGCGGGTCAGCTACGCGAAGAATCGTGGCCTCGCACCCGAGGAGCTGTACCGGCAAGCGCCGGACGACACAGTTGAGAAAGTCGCGCAGCTCTTTGGCCGCTATGAGTTGAAACTGCGACAGGCGAACGCCCTGGACTTCGACGATCTGCTGCTCAAGACCGTAGAACTCTTCTACCAAGCTCCGGAAGTCTGCGAGGCATACACCCGGCGCTTTCATTACGTCCTGGTGGATGAGTATCAGGACACCAACCGCACACAGTACGATTTGATTCGGCAGCTCACGCTGCTTCATCAGAACCTGTGCGTGGTGGGCGACGAGGACCAGTCGATTTATCGCTGGCGCGGGGCGGACATTCAGAACATTCTGAGTTTCGAGAGGGATTACCCCGGGGCCGAGATTTTTCGCCTGGAACAGAACTATCGTTCCACGCAGAATATTCTGGACGCCGCCACGGCGGTGGTCAGCCGCAACCTGGCGCGCAAGGGAAAGACGCTATGGACAGACCGCGATGGCGGCGACCGCATCGGTCTTTATGAAGCCTGCAACAACGAGCAGGAAGCGGAGTTCGTGGCCGGCGAAATCGCGCGCGCTCTCGCGCAGGATGCCGGCTGGAGTCTCGCTGCCCTCTACCGCACGAACGCCCAGTCGCGCGTGCTGGAAGAAGCTCTGCGGCGCCAGGGTATCGACTACCGCCTGGTGGGCGGATTCAGTTTCTACGCGCGTGCAGAAATCCGCGACGCGCTCGCTTACGCGCGGTTGGCGGGCAATCCCCGGGATTCAGCGGCGTTCCTGCGCATCGTCAACACTCCGGCGCGAGGAATCGGCGAGACCACGCTCGGCGCGCTCCAGGCAACCGCACGCCAGCAGAAACTGAGCCTGTGGGAGGCGCTCGAGCAGGAACTCGCCGCGCGGCATCTCCCGGCGCGGGCGCTCAAAGCACTGGAAGGCTTCCACGCGCTCCTCAAGGAACTGATCGCCGACCGAGAGCACCTGCTGATGGGGCAATTCTTCAAGAGCATTCTCGACCGCACCCGCTACGTCGAAATCTTGAAGCTGGAAAATCTGCCGGAATCGCAGGACCGCATCGAGAATCTTCAGGAACTGGTGAACGCCGCCGCAGAAGCCGAGGAGCGCGGCATCACGTTGGCGGAGTTCCTGGACCACGCGGCGCTGGTTTCCGATGCCGATGATTACGACGAACGCGCGCGCGTCACGTTGATGACTCTACACAGCGCCAAGGGGCTGGAATTCAACGTCGTGTTCCTGGTCGGGATGGAAGAAGGCCTGTTTCCGCACAAACTTTCCCTCAACGATGAGGCAGGCCTCGAAGAGGAGCGGCGACTCTGTTACGTGGGCATGACGCGGGCGCGCGATCGGCTGGTCCTTTCCTGGGCGCGGCAACGACGTGCGTACGGAAGGGACTCATTCGAGGGAAGCCGGCGGTCGCGCTTCCTGGATGAAGTGCCGAGCGAACTGCTGGAACCTTTGAGCGGTAATGCCTTCGCAGTAAAAGCTCGCACGACTTGGGAAAATGCCGTAAACTCTGTCGCCGGCGCGGAGCGATTCCTGCACGAGCGGGGACGCGCGATAGGCGGCCAGGTGGGATTCGACCGGAGAGAAACCCGGCAGCAGTCCGCGCGGTGGAAACTCGGAAGCAAAGTCCGGCATCCGAAGTACGGGATCGGCACGGTTCTTAACTGTGAGGAAGACGGCGAAGACACGAAGCTGACCATCAGTTTTCCGGGCTACGGCCGAAAGAAACTGGTGGAGCGTTATGCAGGGCTCGAAAAAGTCTGAATTCAATCCTACGGGAATCTGTGGTTATGAACACAAAAAACATCAAAGGCAAGGAAGAACGCAAGAAGCTGAAGCGCGCGGCGCGGAAGAAGCAACCGCCCAAACCGAAGCGGACGGAGCCTCGTGGCTCTCGCAAGCCCAAGGTCAAGAAAAAGGGACCGGGCGCCCCACCGCGGCGGAAATAGAAGCTCAGTGACAGGTGACAAGTGACGAGTGGCGGGTGACAAGTCACAAGCGTTCAGCGATCAGCACTCAGCAGGCAGCTAAGGCACTCGCTGAATGCTGAAAGCTAAACGCTGAAGCTTGCTCGTCACTGTCCACTGCTCACTGCTTTTCAGAGGAGCCCCTTGGCGAGCCAACTTTTCCAAAAGAAGAGTATTGACAAGCTTATTGCCGAGGCGGAATCGCCTGAACACCAACTTCGCAAGTCACTGGGGCCGTGGTCGCTGACCGCGCTGGGAATCGGCGCCATCATCGGCACCGGGATCTTCATTCTGACCGGCACCGCCGCGGCGGGCGAGGTCCTGGAGGTGCATTCGATCCTGAAGGCGCCGCTGCTCGATGCCATGCTTCACGGAGCGAAAGCGCTCGGGACCGCCGGGCGGCCGGGCGCGGGGCCGGGGATTGCGCTGTCGTTTCTGCTGGTGGCGATCGCCTGCGCGCTGGCGGGGCTTTGCTACGCGGAACTCGCCTCCATGATTCCCATTGCGGGAAGCGCCTATACGTACGCGTACGCCACGCTCGGCGAGATTCTGGCCTGGATCATCGGCTGGGATTTGATTCTGGAATACGCGGTCAGCAATATGGCCGTGGCGGTCGGGTTCTCCGCTTATATTGACCGCCTGCTGCGCGGCTTTGGGATTGAGTTGCCGCGCCAGATGATGGAACCGCTATTCGTGGAGGGCAAGTACACGGGCGCCTATTTCAACCTTCCGGGCTTCCTCATTGTGATGATCCTCACCGTGATCCTGGTGATCGGGATTCGCGAGAGCGCCGGCGCCAACAACCTGATGGTTTGCGTGAAGCTCCTGGCGATCCTGATTTTTGTTTTTGCCGCTTCGCGCTTCATCCACGCTTCAAACTGGAAACCTTTCATGCCGAACGGCTGGCAGGGCGTGTTGACGGGCGGAGCGATTGTCTTCTTCACGTACATCGGATTTGATTCCGTCTCGACCGCCGCCGAAGAGTGCAAGAATCCGCAGAAAGATGTGCCATTCGGCATCATCGCCTCCCTGGTGGTGTGCGCCACGCTTTACGTGACCGTGGCGCTGGTCCTGACGGGAATTCAGCACTGGCCGACGCTGCGTAACGCCGCTCCCGTGGCCAACGCGCTGGTGGCGATCGGCCTGCCGAACGTGATGAAGTGGGTTTCGATCGGCGCGCTGACGGGGATGATCAGCTCCCTGCTGGTCTTCCAATTGGGGCAGGCCCGCGTGTGGTTTGCCATGTCGCGCGATGGCCTGCTGCCGCGGGTCTTTTCAAAAGTGCACGTGCGCTTCCGCACGCCACATGTGAGCACCTGGGTGGCGGGATTCTTCGTCGCCATCCCGGCCGGCATCTTCGACATCGGCACGCTGGCCGATCTTTCCAACATCGGGACCCTGTTCGCGTTTGTGCTGGTCTCATTGGGTGTACTGGTGCTGCGCCGGACGCAACCGGAGCGCCGGCGGTCGTTCCGCACGCCCTGGGTTCCCGTCGTGCCCATTCTCTCGATCCTTTCTTGCATGATCCTGATGGCCAGCCTGCCGGTGGAAACCTGGGTGCGTTTCCTGGTGTGGCTGGTCATCGGTTTGACGATCTACATGACGTACAGCCGCCACCGTTCGGAATTCGGCCGGGCGGCACAGGCGGCTGCGGCGGCGGGAACTGCTCCGGTGAACGTAGATCCTGCGCGGTGAGCGTCCGGCATCGGTCGCACGAGCCGCGCCGGAAACTTGTCCGGCGGGAATACCCGACTCGCGGGCGGGCGACCAGCGATTAAGGGCTTGGCAACGACAGGCGCGAGGAAATGCGTTAGAATCAAGTGCGTTATGCCGAGCCTTGGAGAGCCTCCGCCGAGGAGGCGCTGCAAGGAGCGTAGATCTTCTCAGGTCCTCAAGGCAGTCATGTTACGCAGGCTGTTCCCTTTGCTGCTCGCGATGCTGGCGCTATGGTTGACCTGCCCAGGCTACCTACGCGCCTGGGGTCCCACCGCGCACGACATCGTCAACACCTGGGCCATCCAGACCCTTCCTCCGGAAATGCGTTCCTTCTTTCAAAACAACCAGCCGTTTCTGGTTGCGCACGCGAATGACCCCGACGAGGCGATGAGAACAGACCGCTTCGAGCGTAAGCGGCATTACATCTACCTGGACAAGTACGGGATCTTCCCCTACCCGACGCTCCCGCATGTTTATCAGCGCGCGACGGAACAATTCAGCACAGGGCGCATCAACCGGGATGGCATGCTGCCGTGGCAGATCGGTGAGTTCAGTCTGCGTCTAACCAAGGCGATGAAAACCGGGAAGTGGGAGGAAGTGAAACTGGATGCCGCCGCACTGGCGCATTACGTGGCGGATGCGCATGACCCGTTGCACACCACGCAGAATTTCGATGGCCAGTTGACCCAGCAGACGGGGCTGGAGGACCGATTTGACATCCGCCTCCTCGATCGATACTCGAGGTTCTTTGTCATGCACCCGGAAGATGCCGTGAAGATTAGCGACCCAACAGAGTACGCTTTTCAAATGTGCCTGGAGGCCAACATCTGGGTGGACTCGATCGTGTGGTCGGACCTGCACGCGCGGGAAGGCTTGCGGGATTACACCGACGAATACTTCGATCGATTTTACGGCCTGGTGGGAGCGACCGTGGTGCGGGAGATCAATGTGGCGGCGCACGACGCTGGCTCTTACTGGTACACCGCGTGGCTGAACGCCGGCCGGCCTCAACTCCCCGCGCGATGATCCTATCCTTTGACAATGTTCGCCCTTTGCCAGCCGCAGGTTGACAAGTGGCTGGCCGCCAGGCCGAAGCCGGCTCAGGCAATCCCCATGCCCGACCTCAAGTCTTCACTTCAGTCCTTCATCACCCGACTGCCCAAAGTCGAGCTGCACGTGCACTTGGAGGGCGCGGTGCGGCCCGAGACTTTGCGCGAGCTCGCGCTGAACAAGAGCGGGCTGAGGCAGAAAGTGGGCGAATGGATCAGCGAGCGGCGCGCGCAGCAATATCGTTACGGGAGCTTTCAGCAGTTCCTGGTGGCTTTTGGAATCGTGACGCTGCTGCTCGAGAAGCCCCAGGACTACGCGCTGGCGACCACGCGCCTGCTGGAGTGGTTGGCAGAGCAGAACGTGCAATACGCGGAGATCATCTTCTCCGCCGGCGTCGTGCTGTGGAAGAAGCAATCCGTGGACGCGGTTTTCGAGGCCGTGGCCGGGGCCGCTGAAGAAGCGGAGCCGCGCACCGGCGTGCGGGTAAGATGGATCTTCGACGCGGTCCGGCACTTCGGGCTGGACCACGTGCGCGAGGTGCTGCGCTGGGCAGGGCATTACCGCTCGCGGGGCGTAGTGGCCTTTGGGATCGGCGGCGATGAGGAACGCGGGCCCGCACGACTTTTTCCGGATATCTTTCAAGAAGCACGCGACCAAGGACTCCACGGCGTGGCGCATGCCGGCGAGGCTTGTGGGCCGGAAAGCATTCGCGACGCCGTAGAACTGCTGGGCGTGGAACGCATCGGCCACGGCCTCACTGCCATCCGCGATCCCCACGTGATGACTTTGCTGCGCGAGCGTCGGATTCCCTTGGAAGTCTGCCCTACCAGCAACGTGGCCACGGGCTTGATCGCGCGGTTCGAAGACCACCCGCTGCCGAAGTTCCTGGAAGCGGGTCTGGTGGTAACGCTCAATTCCGACGATCCCGCCATGTTCGGGACGAGCTTGCAGGAAGAATTCCTGGAAGCCGCGCGCTGCTTCGGGTTCAGCCGCGAGACGCTCGCGGCGCTCTGCATAAACGCCGCGCGCGCTTCGTTCCTAGGCGAGGACGAGAAGCAGAAACTCTGCGAGGAGATTATGCGGGCGGCGACGTAGCGCCGGTGGCCGCGGCTGGCTGGTGGAGAGCTTCGCGCAGGCGCTTGTCGAGTTCTTCGACGAAACTTTCGGGGTCCAGACCTTCCTGACGATACACGACACGGCCCGCGCGGTCGAAAATCACAACCGTCGGGAGCCCGACCACACCGAGCAGTTGATCCAGACCCAGCGCGTACGCCACCGGCACGCTCCAGCCTTCCTCCTTGAGAAAGGCCGGCACGCTGCTGCGATCCTCATCCACATTCACGGCCAGAAAAGCGGCGCCGGATTCCATGCGAAAGTTTTCCCTCACGCGCTCGAAGAGTTTGCCTTCCAGGCGGCAGGGACCGCACCAGGTCGCCCAGAAATCCATCACCATGACCTTCCCACGATAATCCGCCAGGCGCAGCGGCGTGCCATCCGTCCGCTCCAGGACGAACTCGAAGGGGTCGTGGCGGCCGGCGTTCTGAGGGTGCTCGTTTGAAAAGCGCCCCGCGAGCTGCTGCATGAGCTGGTCGTAGCGCAACAGGACCATGTCTCCCATACCCTTCTCGGAACGGTGGAGCGCCACGTAGGCGCTGCCCAGCTTGCGGCGAATCTCTTGACGATGAGAGGGGTCGGGATCTTTCTCCGGAAAGGCGAACGCTGTGAGGTAGTAATCCACGCCGCGGGCGGAATCGCTTTTTTTCGACGCCACATCTCCCAGGTGTTCGGCGGTGCGGGAGCTGGGATAAGCCTGGTAGCTCTGCTCATAATCGGCCAGGGCCTTGTCGAGCTCACCGGAATCTTCATAAAGCGTGGCGCGATGCGTATACACGGCAGCGAGGCGTCGGGGCCATTTCTCTTGCCCCCCTTTTTCCGATGACTTCGGGGTGGGAGTCTGATCGCTTAATTTTTCGCCGACCACAATCAGGCGCGTGGCGTAATCGATGGCGCGTGCCCGGCTGGTCGCATCGTTCTGCCGCTCCAGGGCCTCGATGAGCATGGAAAGCAGACCCGGGTCGTCGGGACTCATCTCCAGCAGCATCTCACCGTATTTCACCGTGACGCCCGGAGCATTGGCTTCCATCGCCTCGCGGCAAATTGTGCGCAGAACGAGTTCGCGCCGGGAAGTTTTGGGGAAGCGCGTCAGGAAGTCTTCCAGGTTTTTGATGAGGGCTTGAGGATTGTTCTCCGCCGACTGGAAGGCTTCTTGCAGCGCTTTCCCTTCGTCCTCAGAAGGGGTTTTGGCAGGTAGCTTTTCCTCCACGGGTTTCGCCGCGGATTGCGCCGCACCGAGAGGAAGCTGTCTGCAGGCCGCGACCAAGCACAAGCCGAGGGCGAGCCGCAGAGTGATCCTTACCCCCCACACATTTCTTGTTTCCATAGCGGCTAAATCTCCGCGAAGGGCCGATTTACCTAATCTAGAGGCAAGCCTGGGATGGGTCAAGGCAATTCCCCGGCGACAGGGAACGGCGCACGGCTGCTATAATGCGGAACTCGCAAGGAGAGGGAATGAAATCATCACACATTCGCGCCATTTTCTTCGACGCGGGCAACACGCTGCTTTATCCGCGCCTCGACGAACGGGCTCGGGATCTCGCCGCGCAGGCCTTCCCGGCGCGCGTGGAAGACTTCCACGCCGCCGAGCGCGCCGCCAAGCAGAAGCTCGACGCCTGGCTGTGGCCGCAGATCCGCAAGGGCGAGGTGCCGCGAACCATCGACCACTACTACTGGGCCGAGTACTTGCAGGCGCTGATGGGCTTGATCGGCGCGCCCGAGCACGAGCACGCGCGCTTGATTCGCGTGGTGGCGGAGGGGTTCCGCAACATTCGCTCCTGGTCCGTGGTGATGCCGGAGACACCGGGTTACCTCGCGTCCCTCAACGAGCAGGGCTACTTCCTCGGAGTCATTTCGAATTCGATAGGCACGATGGAAGATCAACTACAACACGAGGGCCTGCGCGACTACTTCCAGGTGGTTTTCGATTCCGCCATCGTCGGCGTGGAGAAGCCGAATCCGGAGATTTTCCACCTCGCGTTGCGCAGCGCGGGAGCTGCGGCGCACCAGGCCGTCTTTGTGGGCGACACGTACGCAACCGATGTGGGCGGCGCGCAACTCGCCGGCTTGCACGGCGTGCTCATCGATCGCGTGGGCGCTTACCCGCAGGCCGAATGCCCGCGCATTACGTCGCTGCCGGAATTGTCGAAGATCTTGGAAGGGCTCTGACCCATACTTCTCTTGGCGGCGAGTAGGGTTCTGCCGCTTAGTCTCAAGCCGACCCGCTACCCGGGAAGCTGGCGCTTGCTTAGGCAAGCGCGTATGAAGTACACTCCTTCCTGCAGTAAGGGCACAATCCCAGGTTCTCAGCTTATATAGGATTTAATTCCGCGCCGCGGTGCGCCAGCTTCATTCCTGCTTCATCTAACGTCTATGTGGAGGAGGAACTATGCAAATCGATCAAGCCAAGCTCGAAAAGTTTATGGGCCAAGCCCTCGGGGAACTTGGCGCAGGCATGAACGCGGCCCTGGTGTTCATCGGCGACAAGCTGGGGTTATACAAGGCGATGGCAGGAGCGGGGCCGATGACATCGGCGGAGCTGGCCGGGAAGACCGGCACCCACGAACGCTACGTGCGCGAGTGGCTGAACGCCCAGGCCGCCGGGGGGTTCGTCACCTACGATGCTGCCACGGAACGCTATACACTGCCGAATGAACAGGCCTTTGCGCTGGCGGTCGAGGACAGCCCCGTTTACCTGCCGGGAGCTTATCAAGTCATCGCCGCTGTCATCAAGGATGAGCCGCGCATCACGGAGGCGTTTCGAACCGGAACCGGCGTGGGCTGGCATGAACACTGCGCCGACCTATATCAGGGCACTGAGCGCTTTTTCCGGCCGAACTACGCCGCTAACCTGGTGAGTTCGTGGATCCCGGCGCTGAACGGCGTGGAAGCGAAATTGAAGGCCGGCGCCAAGGTCGCGGACGTGGGTTGCGGGCACGGAGCCTCAACCCTGCTGATGGCGAAGTCCTACCCAAAGTCGCAGTTCGTCGGCTTCGATTATCACGCGCCCTCAGTTGAGCATGCCTGGAAGGCCGCGGAAAAGGCGGGTGTGCAGGACCGGGTGGGATTTCAAGTGGCGTGGGCCAAGGAGTTCCCGGGCAAGGGGTACGACCTGGTGGCGTTTTTCGATTGCCTGCACGACATGGGCGATCCGGCCGGGGCGGCGGCCCACGTGCGCCAGACCCTGGCGTCGAATGGGACGTGGATGATCGTCGAGCCCTTCGCGCACGATCGCGTCGAGCAAAATCTGAATCCCGTCGGGCGGGTGTTCTACGCGGCCTCCACGATGGTCTGTACGCCCGCATCCCGCGCGCAGGAAGTGGGCCTGGCATTGGGCGCCCAAGCGGGCGAGGCGCGGCTGCGCGACGTGGTGACGCAAGGTGGGTTCAAGAACTTCCGCCGCGCTGCCGAGACGCCTTTCAATCTGGTGTTTGAAGCGCGGCCGTGAAGCCAGGTGAAAATCAAAACTCGCGTGCTGACGCGGGCCCTGCTTTTCAGGTCCACGATTTCGCGGGTAAGGAAGAAACCCTCACCCGCCCTCGTACCTCGGGTACCCTCTCTCCCGCAAGAGGGCTGATGCCCCTAAATGCTTTGAGCGCAACCCGCATCGGTACGGGTCCGGCAAAGGCAGTCGCGACAAGTTCCGCCGTGTCCTGACGTTTCCCCCGCCTCGCGGGTGCGCGCCTTCAACCTGCTGGCGAAGGGGGGGATTGCTTCGAGAGGGCCCGAACTTCCTCAAGGGTCCAGGGTGGAATGGCTCCCGGCCGGCTGGCGACCAGGGCCGCGAGGCGATTGGCGAAATCGGCAATCGCCGCCGGAGACCAACGCATGCCCAGGCCATGCACGAAGGCGGCGGCGAAAGCGTCGCCCGCTCCTACGGTGTCCTGTGCCCGCACGGCGTAGCCGCTCGCTTCGACATATTCTTCGCCGACCAATAGCACGCAGCCTTTCTCGCCGCGGGTGACGCACACCGACTCCCAACCAAACTCGTGGGCATAACCACGGCAAAAATCCCCGAGAGACCGCCAGGCTGGACCCAACATCTGGTCGATCACCCGAGCCTCATCTTCATTCAGTTTGACCACCTGGGCGCGCGCCATCAGCTCACGCACGAGAGGCGCCTGGTAAGAATCCTTGCGCAGGTTGACATCATAGAAAAGCCGCGCGCCGCCAGGGGAAGCAATCAGCCTATAGGTCAGTTCTCTCGCTTGCAGGCTCATCTGGAATAAGGTTCCGAAATAGATCCAATCGGGTTTTGGGGATAGGAGCCCAGCCACGTCGCGATCGGCAAGCCCCGGGGCGTCATAAGCCGCGGGATGGTGAATGGTGAATTGCGGTTGACCTGCCGCATCGAGCTCGACCGTCACGACGCCCGTCGGGTGTGTCTCAAGCGCGCGAACGTAACGCGTTGAGAGGCCCATTTCCGCCATGCGCGCCAGAACGCGCCCGCCCCGTTCGTCCCTTCCCACGGCGCTCACAAAGGATACGGTGTGCCCGAGCCGGGAAGCGTGGGCCGCAAAGTTGAACGGCGCTCCACCCAGGTATTCCCTATTTCCGATCACGTCCCACAAGACTTCACCGATACTGACGATTCTCACTGGACGGCCTCCGGTGCTTGGGCGGTGCTTTCAGCCTTTCACGCGCTCCTTCGAGGGGCACAGCATACACCTTTTTTTGTTCAACGCCTTCGCTGGCGGTCTTTCCTCATGGTCTGCCCTAACGCGAGCAGACCCTAATTAATGATCGGGTCCCATCACGCAATAAGTAGTCCATCGGGCCATTTGGTGGCCGCGTTCCGTCGCAGGAGTCTGCGCGACACTGTGGACAGAAAGTCGCGTCCCCGCAAAGCGCTTCCCGTCCCAGCAGGTAGCGTGCTAGCCTTTCTCAGGTTGTGAAAAGTCGTGCAAGGGGGCATATCTATGGAGACGCGCAAACCGCATCGTAAGAAAGAAGATTACAGGCTGCGCACGCACTTGATTCACGGGAACTATGACAGCAAAAAGTGGGACTACAACCATCACGTGGTGCCGCCGGTTTCGCACACCACGGCGTACCGGTTGAGTTCGCTCGAGCGCGGGGCACGTGGTTTTGTGCAGTTCGCCTCGGCGGACGAGGCGCTGAGCGGCCACATCCCAATCTACATCTACGACCGGCTGGATGAGCCTACGCGCTCGATGCTGGAAGAGAACTTGGCCTACGCGGAAGGCGGGGAGATTTGTGTGACCTTCGCGAGCGGCATGGCGAGCATCAGCGCGGCCCTGGGCACGGCGTTGCGCCAGGGGCAGGAAGTAGTAGCCCACCGGATTCTTTACGGCTGCACCTACAGTCTGATGACCAACTGGCTGCCGCGCTTCGGCGTGCAGGTACGCTTCGTCGATTTCCTGCATCCCGAATCGCTCGCGGCGGAGATCACGCCGGCGACCCGCGTGCTCTACTTTGAAACCCCCATCAATCCCACCATGGAGTTGATTGACATCGCGGCCGTCCGGCGCGTGGCGGACCAAGTGAATGCAGGCCGCGAGGAGAAAGATCGCGTGCTGGTGATCGTGGACAACACCTTTGCGACGCCTTACTGCCAGCGGCCGTTGCGGCTGGGCGCGGATATCGTGGTGGAGAGTCTGACGAAGGGGCTGGGAGGTTTCGGCACCGACATGGGCGGCGCGGTGATTGCTTCCCGGGATTGGTACAACTCGGTGATGCTGTTTCGCAAGGATGTTGGCGGCATCCTTTCACCGCGCAGCGCCTGGGGCGTCCTGGTATATGGCCTGCCCACGCTCGCCACACGCATGACCAACATGCAGAAGACCGCGCAGCGCGTGGCGGACTTCCTGTGCAAGCATCCCAAGGTGGCGAGTGTGAGCTACCCCGGCGCCGAGAGCTTCTCGCAAAAGGCGCTGGCCAGACAGCAGATGATCAACCCCGATGGCAAATTCGCGCCGGGCAGTATGGTGTATTTCGTCCTGAAGGGTGAGAATGCAAAGCAGACCCGGGCGGAAAAGCTGGTGGACTACCTGGCCGAGCACGCCTATTCGATCACGCTGGCCGTAAGCCTGGGACAGATCAAGACGCTCATCGAGCACCCGTTTTCGATGACCCACGCGGCGTTGCCTGACGAGCAGAAGCGCGCCTTCGGGATGCACCCGGAGGGCGTCCGGCTTTCGATCGGTCTGGAGGACTGGCACGACATCATCCGCGACCTGGAACTGGCCCTCGAGAGAGTGTGACAGGGTTGGCGCGCGAAAGGCGTAGGAAGTCACGGGTCGTACCCAGCAGCGTGTGCGGGGAGCGGGGGATTTGTGCTTTTGAGGAGTATCCGATAGGATGGAATGTTTGACTCACGCAGATTGTTGAACCTTATACCTGCGACCCAAGGAGAACGATGCCATGACAGAAGTCCTCAAGCTCGGCCAGAAAGTGCCCGACTTCGAACTCACGACTTACGAACCGACCCGGCAGGATTTCGGCAAGTTCAGCCTGCAGGAGCAGATCGACAAGAAGCGCTGGACGGTTCTTTTCTTCTATCCCGCCGATTTCACCTTCGTCTGAGCGACCGAATTCGCTGCTCTGGCAGAGCAGCAGGAGCGGTTGGTGAAGATGGGATGCGACGTGGTCACGGTCAGCACCGATACCCAGTTCGTGCATCTGGCGTGGCAGCGCAGCGAGAAGGAGCTGGCCCAGGTCCGGTACCCCATGGGAGCCGATCCCACGGGCAAGGTGGCTCGGCTGTTCGGCGTTTATGATGAGGCCACCGGGCTGGCTCTGCGCGGCACCTTCATCATCAACCCGCAAGGCGTGCTGATAAATTCGGAGGTGAGCTACTACAACCTTGGGCGGAACATCGACGAGTTGGTGCGCAAGTTCAAAGCCAACCTCTACATGTCGAAGAAGACGAATGAGGTGTGCCCGTCAAAGTGGAAGGACGAGGGCGACAAGACGCTGACACCCTCCGCCGCCATGGTCGGCCGGGTGCACGAGGCTCTGGGGAGCTGAGCGCTCCGGACGTAATCGGATGATCGGATCATCGGATCGCCAAGGTGCCGCAGGTCGCGTGAGCGTGCGGTCAGAGTGCTTTTCGACTGCGTAGGGGTTCATTCTCTCCTCGCCCTTTCCAGCGAGCCGACAAAGACGGACCCAGCTCATTCGCTTCCGACGGGCGTGGGCCAGCAGTGCGCACCCCCTTGACGGCGGTCATGGACCCGCCCCTTGGCTGGGCCCAGGCTGTTTTGCTCGCTGCCCGGCTGAGCCCGGGCGTCCGCTCTCGCCTTTCTGCGGGCGCCACAGACATCGCGTCTTTTGCGAGGTCGGCGGGTTTCGCCGCATGCACACTCAGTGGCCCACGCTTTTTCCCAAAGGATGGGGGCAGGAATGGCGGAAACACAGCCTGGAAGTTTCGAGCGCGCGCTTTTGGGGCGCACGGGTCGGGAGGTAGGACGGCTCGGGATCAGTGCCAGTTATGGAGTGCCGGGAGAAGCCGTCGAGCGGGCCTTCGAGCGCGGCGTGAACTACATCTATTGGGGCAGCAGCCGGACCGACTCGTTCGGCGCTGCACTCAAGCGCCTGCGACCGCAACGCGACCGTTTCGTGCTGGTCATCCAATCGTACATGCGGGTTGCGCGACTATTGGGTTGGAGCCTGGAGCGTGCCCTGCGGGCTTTGAACTTCGATCATGCTGACATCCTGCTGCTCGGGATGTGGAACAAGCCGGTGCCGCCAAGAATCCTCGACGCGGCGCGGCGGCTCAAGGAGCGGGGCTTGGCGCGATTCCTGGCGGTTTCGACACACAAGCGTACGCTGGTGCCTCAGCTTGCGGCCGGGCGCGACTTCGACGTCGTCCATTTCCGCTACAACGCTGCGCATCCAGGCGCCGAAAAGGACATCTTTCCGCACCTGCCGGGCGCGAATCGGCCTGCCCTGCTTGCGCAGGCAAGCGGCGCAGGCAGGCCCGGATTGGTGTCGTTTACCGCTACGAGTTGGGGGCAACTGCTCGGCAAGGCGTCGCTCCAGGGATTCTTCAACGGCGGGCATCGGCTTCCCAAGAACGAGCCCGCGCCGACGGCCACCGACTGCTATCGCTACGTCCTGACCCGGCCCGAGGTGGACGTGTGTATGACCGGCTCGGCGGATGCGGCGCAAATGGAACAGGCGCTCGAAGCCCTGCGGCTCGGTCCGATGACCGAAGACGAACTGGCCTGGATGCGGCGCGTGGGCCGGGCGGTGGCAGGGAAATAAGCCCAAGAGCATGACTGCGTCCTGCGCCGATCGCCACGGCGCGACCTCTCCCTCCGTCTTCGCCGGGCTCGCAGTGATGTGCGCATTGACCCTCATCACGCTCCGCAGGGGCGCCCGGCCAGGGGTTCCCCGCGCCAAGCAAGTGGCTGCGGTAGTGGGCTTGAGCCGCCCCGCCGATTTGCCTCCCGCTCTGCGGGATCAGCAGGACATCCCCGAATCGTTTTTCAACATCCTGCCAAGTTGGTCCCTGCGGTCGGCCAGATCCTCATGGTAGGTTAGGCTTTGCACGGCATGCTTGAGGGGTCCAGCATGACTGATCCCTTGTCCGGGTGGAAAGACTATGAGACTGTCTCCAAAACTTCATATCACTGCAGCGCTCTTGACAGCGTTCATCGTAACGAGCGGAAACGCTGAAGAGAGAGCTCCTTTCCACTTACGCCTGCAGGTTCGAGTCGACCCCGCCTCACACAAACTCGAAGCTCAGGCAAAGATTCAGCACCCTCCTTCGTCCCGATTCTATTTGCACAAAGGCTTGTCTATCCGTCAAGTGACGGCGGATGGAAAGCCCGTTTCATTCCACTCCGATCCTTCTGCGGCGCCCTTGCCTTATTCACCATCATCCGCGGTGGTGGTGGACGCCCAGGGCACTCAGCTCTTGGAGCTCAAATATGGCGGAGAAATCAGCGAGGTCATCGGCGGAGTCAATATGATTACTCCGGACCTGGTCGAACTGGCCCTTTATTCGGCTTGGTTCCCGATGTTCGCGGGGACTAGAGAGTTTACATTTGAGCTTGAGGCGAACCTTCCCAAAGGATTGCTCACGATAACGAACGGCCAGCAGAAAGCGTCGCGGGAACAGGAGGGGCGCTCGATTACCGTTTGGACCTCCTATGGCCCAGGAATGGACATTGTACTGCTAGCCTCTCCTCTCTTGCATCGGCTTGCAGGTGAACCTAAGGGCACTCAGGTTGACGTGTATTCCTATTGGCTGCCCGAGCAACTGCTGAAATCCAAAATTGAAGGACTGGCAGCGGGAATGCAGCGGCTCTCGAGGCTGTATGGACCACCACGGGTGAAAGGAGTACTCCGGTTGGTCTACTCACCCCGCAGCGGCTGGGGCTATTCCCGGCTCCCACTCATCGTCGTTTCCGAAGAGCGCGCCCAGCAGGTGCTGAGCCGAGACAACGGCGAGGCCAGGGACTTTCGTGACAATTGCCACGAGATGGCCCATTTCTGGTGGGGCATCGCAGATCCCAGTACCCCGGACGATTGGATCAACGAGGGGCTGGCTGAGTTTACCGCTTTCCGCCTCACGGAAGAGCGCTATGGAAAAGCCTTCGCTGATATGCGCATTGCAGAGTATCGGCAGAATGCCAGTAGTGGTAAGACCTCCAGTTCCATCGCAGAAACGGAAGGCACCTCCCCTGACCGGGAGGTCAACCGGTACGACAAGGCCACGTTGATGTTTTTGGAAGCGCGGCGTCGGTTTGGGGAAGAGCCGCTCGACAAGTTCCTCAAGGCGCTTTACACCCGCTATGCTGGAACAGGCGAAGCCGCGACAGCCCTCTTTCTGGAGGAAGTGGGAAGGCAAATGGGAAAGGAGGCCCAGACTTTTTTCCGCGAGGAACTCTACGACAGACCACCCATGGGCTCCGGCGACAAGTCGGCGGCTGTCCCACGCCGCCAAAGTTGACACCCAGAACCAGGAGCGGGCACGCGCCATTTTTGCCGCGCATGTCCTGTGTGCACGCGACGTCTGAGCACGGGGAATTGAGTGCCTTTTCGGGAGGTCCCGGTACTCGAGTCGGAAACGCCGGACATGAGCGCATGCACCGCGACATGTAAGTCGTGCGGTTTCATTGTGTTAAATGAGTGAGCACAAGACGCTAAGAAAGGGCGTTCATTTCTTAGGGTTGTTCATTTATAGTGAACAGCGCCAAGAAGTGAACGCAATAGCGGTCGCGTTTCAGTCTCCAAGTTCGACGATTATCGGGACCCTCTCGAGAACCTTGACCGGAGGGTCGTGACCCGGAAAGGCCGAAGTCGGAATCCGTAACGCAGCAAGGGCCGTGTTCTAACCCTGGCGGTTTGAGGCAATCTAACGCAGGGTCTTAGCCGCCCGACGCGAGCAGTTCCCCCACTTGTTCCTCGACCACCGCGACCAGTCCGTTCTCCTCTTCATCAGCTTACCTCCTCAGGGCGTTGGCACGCTCGACTTGATCGGCAATCTCTCCTTCGATGTCGGGAGCGAGCCTGGCCGCGGGAAAGTCGCCCAGGCCATTGGGGTCGCTCTCAGGCCCCTCGGTACCGAAGGCCCATCGGACCACGAGCGGGCGCCCGAACATCGGGTGGCCAAGAGCCATTTGAATGTAGCCGGGTGCGACACGCTCGGAACCGTCGGGCGGGACTATCCGAAGCAGATGTTTCGACAGAATCTTGTTTTCGTGCCACTCGTCTGCACGGACGACTCTGCCGCTAAGGCCATATATCTGTCCCGAGCATGCCATTAAGAGCCCGCCCGCTTTGACGTAGTATGCGTCGGCATCCTTGGACCTACGAAGCGCGTCAACGGGTATGCGCCGCGCGGGCGCAGAGCCGCTCTACCCAAAACATACACGGCGGCCGTCCCTTCCTCCCCTAAAACGGCACAGCAGAGACGGCGCTACAGGAGCGTGGGCCGGGAACCGCCCTCGGGGGTCTCACTCATCAGGCCACGTGCTCTGCGGGGGGTGTCCCGAAACACTGTCCTCCGCATGCATCTGCGGAACCTTTGGAAGGACTTGACACGCCGGCCGTTTATATGCATAATAGCGCATGTGAGCTACTATGGATGCGCAGGTTGAGCTTTTTCAGGCCCTCGGCGATGCCACGCGTTTGCGGTTGGTGAACCTGCTGACGCAGACCGGCGAGATTTGTGTTTGCGAACTGGTAGACGCGCTCGAGCTTCCACAGTACAACGTCTCGCGGCACCTGCAAATTCTCCTCAAGGCGGGTTGGCTGGAAGACCGCAAGGTGGGGAAGTGGGTTTACTACCGCGTGGCGCGGGATCTGAAACCCTATCACCGTTCCTTGCTGCGGGCTGTCGATCAACTGCGCGAAGAGCGCGAGGACTTTCGCCGGGACGAGCAGCGAGCCAGCCGCCGCCTGAAGTTGCGCCGCGGCGGCGTGTGCTGCGTAGGGCTCGTTTCCATCAGCGAGGGTGGGCACACCGCCCAGCGGCCGGGTACCGCAGGGTGATGCCGGGCGAGCGATGCCTGGCCTCATACCGACGGTGCGTGGCGGAAATCATTCTGAAAGGAAAAAAGACAATGCCACAAGAACCACAGGGAACGGATTCCGAGACGATCAAGAAAGCTGTAGAGAGACATTACGCGGCCATCGCGCGGGGGGAAATCAAGAGTTGTTGCGACACGGCGAAGGCGGCGCCGGAGAACCTTTACAACATCGCCACCCAAACGCCCGGTTACAACGCCCAAGAACGGGCGGCACTGCCCGCGGGCGCGGACCTGGGACTGGGCTGCGGCGACCCGACGGCGGACGCGGACTTGGCGCCCGGCCAGACGGTGCTCGACCTCGGAAGCGGGGCCGGCGTGGACTGCTTCCTGGCGGCGCGTCGCGTCGGTCCAATGGGCCAGGTCATCGGTGTGGACATGACCGACGCCATGCTCGAAAAGGCGCGTGCCAATGCCGAGCGCGGCGGTTTTACGAACGTCGAGTTCCGCAAGGGCGAAATCGAAAACCTCCCCGTGGAATCGGGCACGGTGGACCGCATCATCTCGAACTGCGTCATCAATCTGGCGCCGAACAAGGCTCGGGTCTTTGCGGAAGCCTTTCGCGTGCTGAAGCCGGGAGGCCAGATCTCGGTTTCCGACATCGTTTCCTTCGGCGACGTGCCCGCCTCGATCCGCACGGACCTCGAACAATGGGCGGGCTGCGTGGCGGGAGCTCTCGACCGGGAGGAATATCTCCGGGTGATACGCCGCGCGGGTTTCAGTTCGGTGAGCGTCCTCAAGGATGTGGCTTACGACTACCTGCGCGGACGGGACTACGGCTTCGCCAGCGTTACGGTACGCGCGGTGAAATGAGGGGAATCCAAGCCTGACGGCTTGGCCTCCCGGAAAGTACGCCCGTGACCAGGGGGCAGGCTCGTGGGAAGTTGAAGTATTCGGTCCGGCTGGGGGCTGGCTGGCACAAAGCCAACTACCTCCCCAGGGAGGGACGTTAGTCATTCTGCCTTGGAGTCATCCATGCGAGGAGACATTTTGAAGATAACCGTCGACAAGTTCACCTTCCTGGTTCCGGCGGGTTTGTTTTATAGCGAAGCGGGCGTTTGGGTGAAACTCGAAGGCAACCGTGCACGACTGGGCTTGACTGACTTTGCCCAGCAGTCCAGTGGGGATGCCGCCTTCGCCAATGTGAAGCCGGTCGGTACAAGCCTCCAATTGGGCGACGAGTTCGCAGACATCGAGACGGTGAAGGTCAATGTCAGCTTCCCTTCTCCGCTGAGAGGGACGATCGCAGAGGTGAATTCCTCCCTGGCAGAAGCGGCCGAGGTTCTTAACCAAGACCCTTACGGCACGGGCTGGGTGGCAGTGGTGGAACTCAGCGATTGGGAGAGCGACCGTGTCCACCTGCTCGATGCGCAGGCGTACCTTGCGCTCGTCAAAAACCAGGCCGAAGCGGAGATGAAGAAATGAGAGAGAAGGTTCTGATTATTCCGTGTAGCGGGATCGGGAAGAGTCTTGGTTCGGTGGCAAGAGAAGCTTCCTATATGGTGACGGAGGAGTTATGTCGCGATAGGACGCGATTAATGCCCCTTGCTTTATTAGTGTTGGGCGACAAGGAGACGCGGACCGAGCTTTCCAGCGCGGAGGTCATTACGATTGACGGCTGCGTGAAGGCATGTGCCGCCAAAGTAGTTGAAGGGACGGGAGGCACGGTAGCGCATGGCCTGCAGGTTCTGGATGTGTGCCGCCGGCATCCCAAGTTGAAGCCTTCCGGCATCTCCGAACTCAACGAAAGCGGTCACGAACTGGCCCACGCCTTAGCCGAGGAGGTAAAGGAACTGGTGGAAGACATGACGGGAGGGTTGAGCAATGCCTGAGCTTCCCACGAAAAAGGTTGGCCTAATCGCTTGCTCGGGGGAAGAGATTCCGGAGGGCACCGTGACCCGGCTGGCAGTACGAAAGGTGCTGGAATCGTTGCGCCCGCTGCATACAGTAACGATCTGCCTGCCGTTATTCCTCGCCGGCGGCGAAGGTGACCGTGCCTTCGCCCGTTTCCACCCGACCATCGCCATTGACGGTTGCGAAAAACGATGCGCCGCTCGCGGCACGGAAATGTTCAGCGGCAAGCCAGCGGTCAGTATCGTTGTTAGCGATTCAGTGTCTGCAGAGTCTGCTGGACTGGGAACCGCACGCCGATTAAGCGAGAAAGGCATGCATGTGGTAGGCGATGTTGCCGATCAAATTGCACGGCACGTGGACCACCTGCTGGACCTCAAGTGGGATCGCCGAAGCGGCGGGCCGGTCGACGGTTCCACGCCTCAAGAAGAATCCAAACCTCGACAGGCCGCCTGCTCATGTGGCTCTGGAATTCCCTCACAGGTTCTGCGCGTCGCGGGGCGGGAGGTCACGCTCATTGCGCTCCCCCTCATTTTTGCCCAGTTTCGCGAGGCGGGAAAGCTTCCAAGCGACTCTACGAAGGCCCAATTGATCGAGGCGGTCAGAATCTACAATCTGATCCCGGATGATGAAGAGTCCGCTTACGCGCGGGCGGTTACGGAGGAATACGCCGCATTCTGCCGTGGGGGAAATTGATGTCGCGAACTGCCACGTATCACACGAGGGTTAGCTGGAAAGGGGAACACTGGGGGCATATTCAGATGGGCAATGGGCCGGAGATGGATTTTTCGGCCCCGCCCGACGTGCAGGGGCACTCCGGTGTGTTAACCCCTGAAGATGCCTTCGTCGCCGCCGTCAACACCTGCGTCATGATGATGTTCATCTGGGCTGTCGAGCGGTTCAAGCTGGACCTGGTCTCGTACGATTGCAGCGCTGAGGGCACGAAACTCATGGAGCTGGATCGCACGGAAATCTTTACCTTGGTTGTGCTTCGTCCCAGAATTGTCATTCGCGCGAAGGACGAGATGAGACCCGCTGTCGAGAAGCGCACGCGGCGGGCGCTGGAATCGGCGCAGAAGTACAGCCTGGTTGCCAATTCCGTCAAATCAGAGATCCGGGTCGATCCGGTAGTCGAGATAGTCTCATGAAGACAGTGGCTATGCTCGCATGCCTCAACATGGAGGTCTGAATGTTATCGATCAAAGTGCTTGGCCCTGGTTGCACGAACTGCGTCAAGGTGGCGCAACTTGCGCAACAGGCAGTGGCTACTCTGGGGGTGGAAGCCCACATTGAGAAAGTAACTGAAATTCCTGAGATCAGAAAATATCGGATTCTCGCAACCCCCGGACTGGTGATTAATGAGAACGTGGTCTGCGCCGGGCGCATCCCCACGGCAGCCGAAGTCACCACATGGGTCGCGAACGCGTTAGTGTGAAGCACCAGGAGAAATCTTGCGGCACTGAACTCGATGACGGACATGTCCCAGAACGGGCTTCGGCCGGTATGGATCGTTCCTCAACTAGGTAGGGTGAGGAACGAAATCACCAGGCCCGCCTGTCTCCTAGACTCGGGACAGCCCGACGGCGACTCTGTATCCGTGTCCGGCGTTTCGGAGAGTGCGCGGCATGGTCAAGAATCGCTCCAAGCCCCACACGAGGATCTCCAGAATATAAGGGCAGGATCGGAGTAGATCTCGATGGGACAGACGACAATGGAAGTGACCAGGAAGAAGCTGAACTTTTTTGAACAGTATTTGAGCGCCTGGGTGGCGGCGTGCATGATCGCCGGAGTGCTACTCGGGAAGCTGGTCTCCGGTCTGACCGATACCCTGCGACGGCTGGAATTCGGGCAGGGGAGCCATATCAATGCTCCTATCGCCGTGCTCATCTGGCTGATGATCATCCCCATGATGATGAAAGTGGACTTCACCTCCATCCGAAATGTTGGGAGACGACCGCGCGGGCTCCTGGTGACCCTCGTCGTGAATTGGCTCATCAAGCCCTTTTCGATGGCGCTCCTCGCATGGTTATTCTTCCGCCATGTCTTCGCGCACTGGATCAGCGTGGGCGAAGCCGACCAGTACATCGCCGGGACGATCATCCTGGCCGCGGCACCCTGCACGGCCATGGTTTTCGTTTGGAGTTATCTGACCGATGGCGACCCCGCCTATACACTGGTGCAGGTGTCGGTGAACGACCTCATTATGCTTGTCCTCTTTGCGCCTATTGTCCGGTTTCTGGTAAGCGGAGCTTCTTCGCTTACCGTCCCGTTCAGGGTGCTCCTCTATTCGGTGGGTGCTTTCATCGTCATTCCTCTCGTCATTGGCGCTTCGCTGCGGGCTTGGTTCATCCACCGGCACGGGAAAGAGTGGTTCGAAAAGAGCCTGCTTCCGAAATTCGCACCGATAACAACCCTTGCGCTGCTGGCCACGCTCGTCTTCATCTTCGCCTTCCAGTCAGAGAACATCACGGGCAAGTACATCCACGTGCTGCTGATCGCCGTGCCTATTCTGGTGCAGGTGTACCTGAATGCCACGCTGGCATATGGACTGATGCATTTCCTCAAGGTCCCGTATTCCGTGGCGGCTCCTGGAGCTCTCATTGGTGCGAGCAATTTCTTCGAACTGGCCGTGGCCACGGCGATTGCGCTTTTTGGCCCAGGGTCGGGAGCGGCGCTGGCGACAGTGGTGGGCGTGCTGGTGGAAGTGCCCGTCATGCTCTCCATTTGCGCGGCCTGCAACCGAACTCGGGACTGGTTTCCGGTAACCAGTACTAGCTGAATCCTTCGGGTTTTTGGCCTCTCCTTTATGCGCCGAGCCAATGCCAACTATCCGATAAAACGTTGAGACGGCCTTTCCTCTGTGCGAGCTCTTGTTTTGTGTACTGGTAACTCGGCTTGGAGCCAAATGGCGGAGGGGCTTCTCCGGTCGCTCTCGAAGGGGGCCGTCGAAGTTGACAGAGCGGGCACCAGCCCATCCCGCGTCAATCCTCTGGCGATTGAAGCGATGAAGGAAGTCGGGATCGACATCTCTGGGCATCGGTCCAAGGGAGGATGACCATGATCAAACCCAAGGTGCTATTCCTCTGTACAGCCAACTCCTGCCGGAGCCAAATGGCGGAGGGTTTCCTCCGCCACCACGCGGGGGATCGCTTTGAGGTGTACAGCGCGGGCGCCAAGCCTGGCAAACTGAACCCCTCTGCCGTGGCAGTCATGAAGGAGTTGGGGATTGATATCTCCGGCCACCGCTCCAAAGACGTCGCCGAATTCCTCGGCCAGTCCTTCCATTATGTAGTCAGGGTTTGCGACAAAGTCCGGGACTTGTGCCCGGTTTTCCCGGGAGCCCTGTGGTACTTGGACTGGAGTCTGGAGGACCCGGCAGCCGCGGAAGGCTCGCCACCTCAGCGGATGAACGTCTTTCGCCGCGTCCGGGACGAAATCGAAGCGCGGGTTCTGGAGTTCGTGGCCAAGAATTCATGAACGGAAGCCGCACCTCCGTTCACTTTGCGGTGCCGTAAGGGAGCCTGCAGCCTTGCAGGGAGGGAGGAGACGAAGGGGCGACGTCCCCCGGGGCTGCCCGCGAGAGACGCGTCGCCCTCTGCAGGAGTAGTAGCAGCAATGCGGCGCGGGGAGAAACTCAGTTGCCGGCGCCGCGCAAGCGGTTCATGGCGCTAGTCTGCGCCGCGCTGTGAGAGATCTCCAGTGCCCGCGTTAACTGGTAGTTGAGCTGCGTTCCCGCCGGGATGGTCAGGTCCTTGCCACGGCGGCGCAAGCGATCGATGGTGGTCGCCGTGACGCCGAAAGTGGCGCCGATGAAGGGATGATGGAAGAGCAGTCCCAGCAGTGTGCCCCCGGCTGTTCCCCCGCCCATCTCTTGCATATCGGGGACGCGGGAACTCGGGCCCTTAACGAGCCCTTCGCTGCCCACCACCTTGGCGTTTTCCGCTCCGTAGGCCGTCATCAGCACCGCGCTGAGCGGGAGATTGCGGCCATCGGGAAACCTGAGTTGCTCCACTGTCAGCCGCATCTGGCCAACGCCCTTGACGCGGCCGGGCTTGTCCATTTGCGCTATGCGCCCCTCCAGCGTCGAACCCACGGGAATCGCCTCGCGACCGTCTACCATGACGGGCTCAGAGACGGTGGCGGCGAAAGCGTCGCCCTGATAATTCAGCTTGGTGGTCAGAGTCTGCGTGACGCGGCAATGCAGGATGGTCCCGGCGGGGATGGAGAACTGCTCTCCTCTCCCCGGCGTTTCTGCATATGCCAGTAGGATACCTGCTGCGGCGAGGATAACGGCCAGCAAAGCGCGCTTGACCATGTTGCACCTCCTCCAGGTGATTTCATGGCCGGACCCTGGCGCTTTGTCCAGCTTGATTCGAACTGCGAGTGCGGGCTTGAAAGGTGAGAGGAAGACCCGTTCACGGTTGACCGGGTCTCCCCTCGGAATCAGTCAGTGCGTTCCCTCCGAACGCGCCGCCACCTCGGTGACACCCTTCGGGGTGCTGAGGTAGCCCTTCACCTGGTTGGATTCTACCTTATTCACCACGATTTCGTAGGGTTTTTTTGAGCCGCTCACATAGAAAAAGACTGGCTCGTTCTGGGTGCAGTCCTTCTTCTCTACTTGTACATCGTCCACGGTCATGGCCATGTTATAGCGATAGCGCTTGGCGTTGGTCTTTCTCAAGGCCAGTCCCACATTCGCGACACGGATGGATTGATTCTTGCCGACCGTGAATTCAAAGTACTCGCGCTCACCCAGTTTGCGCAGGTATTCGATATCGTCGTGGTTCCGCGCGATGAGCGTGCCCAGCTCGCTGCGGGCCATACCCAGGTCCGCCGCCAAGCTGCTGACGGCTTTCTTGGTCGTGTCGAGGTCGGTCTTGTTGGTGGAAACGTCTTGCGTGAGCGCGCCGAGTTGTTTCTGATCGGCCTTCTGGGCCAGTTCCTGTTTGAGCTCCTCGGCTTGCTTGCGCTGCTGATCCTGGAGCTCCGTCACCATCGCATGGGCTTTGTGCAGTTCACCGCCCTGGGAGCCCACGCGCTTGGCCGCCTTGTCGAGCTCCGTCTTGACCGCTTCCAGTTGCTGTGCGGTCTGCTGCTCCATGGCCGTCAGACGACCCGAGACCTGATCTTGGACTTGTGCCGTCAGGTCCTTTCGCAACTGGTTCTGCTGGGTCACCAGCTCGTCGCGTAGAGAGCTTACCCTGCTGATCGTGTAAATTTCCCCCACGGCCAAGGCCGCAAGGACGAGGAAAATCAGAATGAACTTGATGCCGCTGCCCGCAGCTCCGGCGGGCTGGGTCGGCACACCTTGTTGTACTGGGACATCGTCGATCGCCATGTTAGTCACTCCTTTTCTCTTTTTCCGAACTTGCCTCGGGAAGCGTCGCGCAATGCACGCTACCCACTTTCCTAAGGATAGACACGGCACGCCTGGGGCCAACCGTGCCGCAGTCCAACACCTTATGTGTGAGTCAGTTACAGCTTCTGAAAGGGCGCCTCGCAGCCACCAGCTCCGCAGTTCTTACCACCTAAAGGTAAAAAATACGGTCGGACTCTTCGTCGGAGCCAGGGGCAAAAACCCTAAGTCGGGAGTTCCATATTGGGTCCCGAGAGGCTGACGATACACCCAGGGTTTCCATTTTTGAAGCTCCAGGCGCAGCGATTAAAGCATCCTCGGCGGCGGCGTGTCTGTTCAAGATTGCTCACTTGGGCGGGAAATCACTTCGGAACCCGGATCTGCCGCTCGTGCAGCCGATACCTCAGATACCGCTCCATCTCTCTCTCGCGTCCTTTCGGACGGATCGGTTTGACCCCCAAGCTTCGGCTGCCCCATTGGCAACTGCAGCGCCGCAATACGCCGCAACCTGCTCCCAAAGAGCCGCCGCGTGAGGGGGCTCTCGGCCAGCGGAAGCTGTGTGTTCGTCCCTCGCCGTGAGTCGGTCCCGCCGCGACGGGCTGGGTGATGAGAACACCGAGACCCAAACGTTCGTCCAACTCGCGAACCAGAATCAGACCACCATCCGAGGTGACCCGCGATCCCTGGAAATCGATCCTCAGAGAAGCGTTGAAGGAGAGCTGAAAGGGCTGGTTTTGCTTCTCACGCATTATAAGGGGGCGCCCCTTTGGAGTAAGGTTTGAGCGCTGTCTCACTTCGCCCAGAAAGGAGCGCCCTCGATGAGTAGTATCAAATACATCGGCATGGATGTTCACACGGCAACGATTTCCGTCGCCGTGCTCGATGCCGCCGGGAAGCTGATCATGGAATCGGTCATCGAGACCAAGGCCAGCACGATTCTCCAGTTGATCCAGGGATTGCGCGGGGACCTGCACGTCACGTTCGAAGAAGGCACCTGGGCGGCCTGGCTGTATGACCTGCTCAAGCTCTACGTCACGAAGATCGTGGTGTGCGATCCGCGCCGCAACGCCCTGCTCAAAGAAGGCAATAAGAGCGACCGGATCGATGCGCGGAAGCTGGCCGAGCTGTTGCGCGCGAATCTTCTCCGCTCGGTCTATCACGGAGAGAAGGGCCTGCGCACGGTGAAAGAACTGGTCCGCAGCTATCTGACCTTCGGCAAAGATCTCACGCGGGTCATGAACCGGGTGAAGGCGATCTTTCGCAGCTGGGGCATTCCCTGTGGCGGCAAGAGTGTCTACAACCCGCGCCATCGTGACGAGTGGCTGAGCAAGATCGCGGAAGTCGGCGTGCGCCGCCGGGCGGAGCTTTACTACGACCAGCTCGATGCGCTGGTTTCCTTGCGCCAGCAAGCGCGGCGAAAGCTCCTGGCCGAGAGCCAGAAGCACAGTGCCTGGAAATTGCTCCGCTCGATTCCGGCCCTGGGTCCGATTCGCGTGGCCCTGCTGATGGGCATTGTCCAGACGCCCCACCGGTTCCGCAGCAAGCGGCCGCTCTGGAAATACAGCGGGTTTGAGGTGGTGACGTACACCAGCGCCGATCACCGGCATGTCGAGGGACAGCTGGAACGATCCAAGAAACCGGTATCGGTTCGCGGGCTCGACCCCAATCACAATCACCATCTCAAGGATTTGTTCAAGGGTGCGGCGATCCAGGCCGCCACCCGGGAGGGTCCTTTCCGGGAGTTCTACGAGGCTCTGGTGGCGAAAGGGATGAGGCCAGAAATGGCCCGTCTCACCCTGGCGCGAAAGATTGCCGCGATCACGTTGACCGTTTGGAGGAAAGGCGTCGCGTTTAACGCCAAATATCTGAAGCCACAAACAGCTTGAGTGTTTCTGTCCCGAATTCGTTCCATCCCTGGGGATCTTTCCTGATGGTGGCGAGTCCGATTCTGGGACACTCGGGTTCGAGGGTGAGTCTCAACCCAATAGGTAGGCTCGGCGTGCCTCGGGCACCCAGTCTCAATCTCACTCTAGGCCGCCTCGGATAACCCGAGAAAGCAATGGGCCACGAGTCCCTAATAGAACCATGGTTGCCACCTGACAACCGTTCTGCTTGTTGGTTTCAGAGCGGACTGGCTTCGTCGCGAAGAGGCGATGAAAACCGCTGGGAGACAAAACCGGAACTGCTGGACCGCAGTGTCCAGCCTTCGCGTGGATGGCGCGGTCGGTCAGAACCGGCCCTGTTTAATCACGTGGGGCTGGAAGGAAGAGAACGTCCAGCCGTGGGGGGAACTGTTTCTCTTGACTTCCCCCCTTATAGAAGCCATTGGGTACTGACCTCCGGAGCGTCTTCATCGCGTTGACACCCGCATGAATATTGATGACGGCGACGATCCGAAGATTCGGAGGTACAGCTCAAGTTGGAAATAGGGGCTAAGAGCAGCGCAACATCAACGAGATCTTTATCCCGGGACGTCCGCCTTGGCTGCGGCGTGCTCCTTCTTGGCGAGGACGGCCTGTCTTGCCTCTTGGCTTCCCTCCACCGTCATGTCGCGCATTCCGAGACCGACGCCGATCTTTCTGAGGAAGGCAGTTGGCGGCTCACCACCCGCAAAGACCCAGACATAATCGTTCGGAATTCCCTGCGACAAACCGTTAACTTCGAGGATAACGGAATCCGGTTTGAACTCCACGGGGATCGGGTTGAATATCACCTCGACCTTCCCCTGGCGCATGCACTCTTCAATCCGCTGGGCGTTGCGCTCTTTGAGGCGGCTGAAGGCGCCCTTTCGATAGGAGAGCGTAACCTGGTTGCCGATCTGGTGCGCAAGTCCCATGGCTGCCTCGACGGCACTGTCACCTCCCCCCACCACGAGGATTTGCTTGTTGATGAAGTGATCAGCTTCGATCAAGCGGTACATGACCTTCGGCAGTTCCTCACCTTTGACTCCGAGTTTTCGCGGACTGCCGCTCTTCCCAATCGAAAGGACCACCGCGTGCGAGCGGTACTGGTTTTTGGTGGTTGTGACGGTGAAAATGCCGTCCTCTCCCTTCTTGATATCTTCCACCTTCTCGCCCTTACGAAAATTGAAATCGACGCGCTGCAGGACCTTATACCAGAAGGCCATGAGCTCTTCCTTCGACAGCTCCATCTTCCTAAACTTTCCGCCCATTGGAAGTTCCACGGGACTTGTCATCACTAGCTTCTGGCGTGGATACTTCGCCACGGTGCCGCCAATTTCGCCCTCATCTACGGTAAGGTAATTGAGCTTTTTCTCGATGGCGCGCAGGGACGCACTGATTCCCGCGGGACCGGCTCCCACGATCAACACATCGTAAACGTCGGGGACCGACCTTACCGGCCCCATGGCTGCGACTCGATTCGCGATGGTGTCGATGCAATCCCGCCCCTGGTTAATGGCGTTCTTGATCAACGCCAACCCACCGAGTTCCCCGGCAATAAACAAGTTCGCCATGCTTGTCTCATACTCGGGCGTCAGACGGGGCATGTCAGCGCCCATGCTCGGGCTGGCCATCACCATCGTAATGGCGCCGACAGGACAGGCATCGGCGCAGAGGCTGTGACCGATACACTTGTACCCATTGACGATGACGGCCCTTCCCCCTATCACGGCAAGGACGTCACCCTCCGGACAGACCATCGTACAAGTTCCGCACCCGATGCAATGCGCGGCGTCGATATGCGGATGCTGGGCTTGAGGGCCGCCGGATAGCAGATTGCCCTTCTCCGCTGCTGCGCGCGCCCGCGTCTCCCTTGTCCTTAAGTTCTTAAGGTGGCCGCGCGTAAAAAAGAGCGTCACGAGCAGCGCCACGATTACTGAAAGCAGAGTTTCCATGGTTCCTTCTACCTAGCTGTAGCCAGATGGCCAACGACCAGCTTGCCCTCGTGGATGGCGGTCTTGATCGGGCCTATCCCGCCCTGCTCCCGGGCAAGGAAGATCCCCGGCACGCTCACCTCGAGATCCTCCTGAAGGTGGGGGACCTTGACCGTCGGAAGCACGTCTTGCGTCGCCGGCGTAACGCCCGCGGCGATGAAACCGGCCAGAAACATTCCCATCTTCCCAAGACCTCACTTGATTCCGAACAGCAGCACGACTCCGATGTGAATCAACGCCAGAACCACAAAGGAATAACTGAAAGGCTTGTGAACGATATGCCACAGGTGGAAGACCTGCTGCGAACGGGAAAGAAAGACCATGCGCTGGGAGATGACCGCCTGTTTCCTCGCGACGCCGATGACGCGTTCCAATTCCGCATTCCCTGAACTCAGCATGCCTCCGAGGGAGGTCAGTTGCCCCCAGAAACCCAGCTCCAGTCGGCGCAGGCGGGAAACCCAGTAGAGACGCCGGATGTCGGCCCACACCATGGCCAACAAAACGATGACGACCGCCTGGCTGCGGATTCTCTCTTCGCTGGGAACGCGAAAGAGTGGCCGGAGCCAGGCGGCAGAGAATAGTTTCTGCTCGGCAAGTTGCTCTGTCAGCCGGGATTGCTCCTCACGCGCTTCCTGCAGCGACAGTTCCGCGGCATTCAATCTTCTGGGGATCTGGGAATAGAGATATCTGCCCACCACTCCGCTGGCCGCAACCGCTGCCATGATCCAAAAGGCCATCCCCGCCAGCCCGCCAAACTTAAACGACGCATGGAAGGCAATGATGAAGGGCGCGGCAAGGCCAAGAAGTACGTGGAAGTCCAGCCAGTGTCGTGTGTTTCCCCTGCTCCGCATCCAGGCCGAGCTCTTGCGGATGGGGTAAAGAAAGACCCCAAGGAAGAGGAAGGTCCCGAGAATCCCGAGCCCCAAGCCCACCGACCCGCTGGGTCTGAGGACAAAGTGTTTGGGCGAGAAGGGGCGCTGGGTGGAGTCGAGGAGGTAGTAGTCGAATCCATAGAGGGTAAACGTGATGACCAGAAGCGCTGCGAAGCTGTAGCCGGCTCGCAATCTAAAGCGATGCCATCTCTCGGACCATGGCTTGGCGGTGGGGAGTGTGGACGTAGCGGTGATCGTACTCATGGCACTGAACCGATGTTCTCCTTGACGCTCGTTTCGAAGCGGTGGTAGGCGGTAAATCGATGCAGGTTCCGCCAATGTTGGTGCACGGATTCGACATCGATAACGGCCGATACGGGCAGCCAGTAAGCCCGGGAAGCCCCCTGGAATTTCACGGGTGCGTACTGGACTTCCGTCTGGAGAGACCGCAACCCCACGTCCTCCATCGGGGACTCGAGGCTGGCGTTGATCCTCACGATGGTCCCGGAGGCCTTGTCAATGAAAGCTGTCCCTTGAAGATCGAGTGGATACTCGCGGCCGCGCAGCATGAGAGCTGTGGTGCTTCGCAGGCCCTTGATATGCTGAAAATGGACTTTGACGCAAGCGCGGCCGTCCAGAGGTTCCTCCCCCAGATCCACGAACTGATAATCCCCCGCGTAGTAAGGATGAAAGATCAGGAGCAAGGTGGAAAAACCGTTGGTGATCAGCAGGGGGACATTCCGGGAATGCCGTGGTCCCTCCTTGGACAGGCGGGATTCCACCATGATGGGCTCCCCAGAGGATGACTGGAACAGGACCACGTAGTCAAACAGCGAATTCTCTTCGTATTCCACCTTGCCATTCTTGCCCAACTTCGTTTGTGAGACAGACTCTTTGCATTCGACGTCCGAAAGTTGCACCAGGGATTCTCCGACCACTGCGGTGGTGTGGTCCAGTAAGGGATCGAGGCGCGAGGAAGCGCCCTCCGCACCTGCCGCGTGTAGGGTGCCGAGAGATACCAGGGCGCCCCCGGCAACTGCCAAGGCACAAATGAGCAATAGGGTTGAGAATCGTCTGCTGGTCATCATTTGCCTCCCGCGTGAGCGCGCCGCTTTGTGTAGGAATCAAACCGGTAGCCGATACCGATGTACCACTGGTTGTAGTTCTGAATTACCCCTTGCTGTCGCGTGAAGCCCGCATCGAAATAGATCGAGGACTTCGGAAACCAGTAGATGTTGGACCCCAGGCTCCGGTAGCTGGAATTCTGCGAAAGCGGGGAAATCAAATGCTGGTCCCCCGCCATGAATTCGCACCGGAAGTTCTCCCCGAATTCCCGCGACAAGGTGAGAGCGCTGTAGTTTCCATGACCGAATGAGCTATTGAACTGCGACCACCTCACATCTCCACGAATTCCCGTCTTCCAGATGCTGCCGAGGGTAACTCCGTACATCCGGTTCAAGGAACTGCGGGCGTCACCGGTCTGGGAACTCCTGCCCACGCTGCTGTACAGGCTGATCTTCTTCGGGAGGTCAACCCGGGCTCCCACGCTGAGACCCTGAAAGAGAAGTTGGTCCACAAGTCCGGTGCTGATCAGGTTCGTATCAAAGGTCGGGATATCGCGGAAGTAGTTATGATTGAAGTCTAGCGAGAACCGTGGGTGCGGTTGAACCCGGACGGTCAGAAAACTGCGGCTCACCCCGGCAAGATTCTGGCCGTTACTATTGGGGACTCTCGCGCGGTCAGCCTGCAGGGAATGATAGATCGAGACCAGGTTCTTATAGAAAAGACCATTTTCCGTGAACAGAAACTGACGATCGGCCTGCCAGCCGAGGGTGCTGACGCCGACTCCGAAGGTGCTGGTGTACCGGAAGGACTCAAAGCTCCCACCTTGAAAATTGACAAAACCACCTCCGATGCGGCGGTTCGGATCGTAATTCCACGAGGTCGGGTCCGGCGTGGTCCCCGCAAAGATGCCGAGCGTGGTGTTGGGTGCGACGCGGCGCCCGACGTAACCTCCGTCGATCGTATCGAGACTGCTGGCCCAGGGCAGGTAGAGACGACCGAAGCCCGCGACCCAAGGGGAGTTGGGGTTGTTGTAAGTCATCTGCAGGTGGTAAGTGCGGTTGATGACATCGTTCAGGGTCTGCAGGCTCCCGCTGCTCGACGCCGTGTTCAACCTGCCTCTCCAGTAACCACTCAGCCCCCAGTAGGTGCCGTTAATCCGGGAAATATCCGTTCTGATGACCAGGCCCAGTTGGGTCGTGTTGGCAGAAAAAGGGCCGGTGCTTTGCAGCCCGCCGTACTCAAACCCGATCAGCGCGCGAGCGCGGTTGATTTCCGGAAGGGGGGGCGAGGCACAAAAGCTCGGGCCTCTTCCTCCAGCGCACCTCCCTCCGTGAAGGTAATGACCTGGGGATACTTCCGCGTGCTTCCCAGTTCCTTTTGCTCCATCGCCTTCTCGATCTCAGCTTCTCCCAGGAACGCCACGTCCCCGACTTTGACCTCCTCCGTTGACGAAAGCACCTCGCACACGGCTGAAACCCGGGCCACCGAGATCACGCGGATTTCCGCGAGGGCGCCTGAGGAGGGGGCAACGGCCTTCGGAGTCGATTTCTTTCCAGTTGGTTCCCGTTTGATTTGGAGCTTCATGCCTTCTTCCAGACTAGCGTTTTTCCCCCGGTCCAGGTACACTACCCCTGCCGCAACATACTTCACGTGGAACTCCGTTCGGAGGGTGGCGTCGGGAGCCTGGCCGGCGTGGCCACTGACGCCGGTTCCGAGAAACAGCACCAGGCCAAAACGAATCGTTCCGACGCCAATCCCTCTGCGGCGAAGTACGGCAGGAATACGAAAACCCACTCTTTCAAACATAGACCCTTGTGCCTCGACGCTGGC
>JAIQEZ010000043.1 GCA_020073545.1 Terriglobia bacterium
AGCAACCTATGGCGGCGTTCCAAACCCTGCTGGGACTCGGGACCAAGCACAAGTCCACGACCTATAAGGAGATGCGAACCAGGCGAACCGTTCCAAGCCGCCCAGCCAAGACTGACCCCAACATATTGGGGCTTGCTGAAACAACCGGATAAGCATGAGGACACTACCAAGCCATGCTGCGCCCGCCGCACTCGGACCGACAAGCCTGCTTGCCCTGACTGACGCAGGCAGGCGCAGGGAAGTCGGCCCACCCTCCACGCCAAAGGGGGTGAGGGGGTCCTTCGGTCAAGCATGGAACAGTTATTCCCTGACAACGCCTTAGTGTAGGATGGTGGGAGAGGGTACTTCCCATGCTCCGGCTCGTTTCGCTCGTGATGGTGCTTTACTCGTACTTCCTAATCCAGACCAATCTATCCAAACTCCCAAAGTGCATCCCGACACACTTCAATGCTGCCGGAGAGCCCAACGGCTGGGGAAGCCCCGATACCCTCTGGACCCTGCTGGGCGCGCAGGTCCTTGTCTGTACACTCTTTCTCAGCGCGCCCTATCTGGGCCAACGATTCCCGCGGATTGTCAATCTTGGATCGCGCCGGCTGAGCGACTACACTCCCGAACAGCGGCTGCGCATCCTGCCCCTGCTGCACGACTGGATGGGGTACATGAGTGTCCTGGCGAACCTGTTTTTCGCCTTCACGCTGCACGAGCAGATTCACGCGGCTATGCAGCCCCACCCACGCCTGCACATCGGCTGGCCGCTGGGACTCCTCCTCGGCGGCTCCTTGTGCCTCACTCTCTATTACCTCCGGAGGATTAACCGTGCGGCAAAACAAGAAAGCACGGGTTAGCCGCTGACCGGCGTCACGCCTTGACATGCCCCGCCACTGCCGCCGCGAATTCCTCCGTGCTGCTTTTCCCACCCAGGTCGGGCGTGCGTACGCGCCCTTCGGCCATTACGGCCTTCAGCGCAGTCATGACGCGGTCAGCCGCGGCCGTCTCACCCAGGTGTTCCAGCATTAGCGCGGACGCCCAAATAGCGGCGATAGGATTGGCAATGCCCCGTCCCTCGATATCCGGAGCGCTGCCGTGTACGGGCTCGAACATGGGCGGCCCACGGCGTTCGCCGGGATTCAAGTTGGCGCTCGCCGCAAGTCCCAGGCTGCCCTGCAAGGCGCCTCCGAGGTCAGTGAGGATGTCGGCGAAGAGGTTTGAGCCCACCACCACATCCAGGCTCTCCGGGTGAGTGATCATGCGCGCGGCGAGGGCGTCCACGTGGTAGCTGGCCACGCTCACCTCGGGATACTCACGCGCCACTTCCCGTACGACCTCATCCCACAGCACCATGGTGTACTGCATGGCGTTTGATTTGGTGGCGCTGGCCAGCCGCTTGCGGGGCCGTCGTCGCGCCTGCTCGAAGGCATAGCGGACGACGCGCTCCACGCCCTTGCGCGTGAACACCACCTGTTGTATGGCGACTTCGTCCTCCGTGCCGCGCTTGAAGCGGCCGCCCAGCCCCGCGTACTCGCCTTCGGTATTCTCGCGAATGAAGAGCATGTGAATGTCTTCCGGGCGCTTACCGCGCAAAGGCGGCTCGAGTCCGGGAAGGATTTCCACCGGCCGCAGATTGACGTACAGATCGAAGCCAAACCGGATGCGCAGCAAAAGGTCGCGGAGGGAAATGTGATCGGGAACCGTGGGGTGGCCGATGGCGCCGAGCAAAATGGCGTCAAAGGGTCGAAGCGTTTCGAGCCCGTCTTCGGGCATCATCCGACCGTGGCGAAGATAGTATTCGCAGCCCCAGTCGAAGGGTTCGAAGGCGAGAGCGAATCCCCGGGCGGCGGCGTTGAGAACCCGAACGGCGGCGGGGATGACCTCCTTGCCGATCCCGTCGCCGGGGAGAAGTGCGAGGTGATAGGTTTTCATGGTAGGTGCGATTCTACACTCGAATGGCTTGCGGTGAAACCCTACCGGGCGCCCCGGCGAGGGCTTGGATCCGCCCGCTCGACGCCACTGATGACCTTATAGATACCCTACCCGCTCAGCAGGTGTTGTGGTAAACTAGGAGTTGTCCACTTATAGTCGTCATCGAGACTCCTGGCGATAGGTGGCTATTTAGAGGCAGGCGCTCACTACCCGTTATGCTGTCAACAACCCCATTCCGGGGCGGAAACAGAAAGCGATCGGCACCACCGAGTACCGTTGGGCGAGGTAAGGCTGTGGTGTTGACTACCGAGCCAGAAGCTGATGTATGGCGGGATGAGTTCGTGACAATTCAACTGGGTGACAGTCTCGATTTCTACGCGTCGTGGGAATGGCCCACAGTCATAGTGTCAGACGGCGGGTACGGTGTGCTGGGCTTCGAGGGCGACACCTCTGACCATCTCGATCTACCGATGTGGTATGAGCCTCACGTGAAAGCGTGGGCAAGCTATGCGAAGCCCAGCACGACGCTGTGGTTTTGGAATTCTGAGATTGGGTGGGCTGCGGTCCATCCCGTCCTGGAAAGGCATGGCTGGCGCTATGTGAACTGCAATATCTGGAACAAGGGCAAGGGGCACATGGCCGGGAACGTGAACACAGGGAAGATTCGCCGCTTTCCCGTTGTCACAGAGGTATGTGTTCAGTACGAGTTTGAGGTCCGCGTGAACGGCAAGACGCTCAAAGAATGGTTGCTCGGCGAATGGAAGCGGTCCGGACTGCCGCTCCGCAAGGCGAACACGGCTTGCGGTGTTGCCGACGTAGCCACTCGCAAGTATTTTGACCAGGGCCACCTTTGGTATTTTCCTCCGCCGGAGATGTTTGTGCGTCTCCAGCAGTACGCGAATGAGCACGGTGACCCCGCTGGACGTCCCTACTTTTCACTCGACGGAAAGCAGCCGACCAGAGTTGGGGATTGGGCGTTGATGCGCACCAAATTCCGCTGCCCCCATGGTTTCACGAACGTCTGGGACCGGAACGCTCTCCACGGGAAAGAGCGCGAGAACGTCAGCGCTACGGACGGTAGAGCAATCCACCTTAACCAAAAGCCACTCGATCTGATGGAGCTGATTATTCGCGCCTCGAGTGATCCCGGCGATGTCCTGTGGGAGCCGTTCGGCGGGTTGTTTACAGCCAGTGTCGCGGCACGAAAGCTTGGGCGGCGTGCTTTCGGCGGGGAGATCGATCCGACGTACTTCCATTTCGGGGCACAACGCCTTAAGCGAGTAGCTTCCCAGCGTCCTCTTCCGCTATCTCCAAATGCTCAGCAAGAGCAGCTTTAACAAGCGCTTCGTTTTCCGCCAACCTCGCCGCCATTTTTGCTAATTGTTCCCTGCTCTGCTTGTTCGAGGTTTTCTTCACCTTGATGGACGCGAACAGCTTTGTCCATCCGGCCACGGTCATGCCGTTAACCTTTGTGCCGCAGACACGAGTCTTGAATTCCTCAATCGCGGGATGAGCTATCCGGTCCATCTTGGCGTAGTTCGTATCAAGGCGATACTTGAACCTAGAAGTGAGGTCGCGGATACGCTGCTGGTAACCGCGTGTGGGTTTGTACTTCTTTCCACCGGCCCCCCAACTCTCGACGAGCTTCACTGCCTTGTCGAGCTCTGCTGCTGTCCCCTGGAACTTGTAGCCGTTTGTATTCGTCTGCTGAAGGTTGCGGGTCCGCTCTTTCGTATCCTCCGGCTCGAGGACGAGGTAATCGGGCGGGTTATGATAATGGTCGTCTCGCGCTTTCGCAACCGAGAACCCATCAGCCACTACAACGTCGAGAACGTATGGCCTCCCGTAGATCAAATGCTCGGGAAGCCACGCCAGCATGCAGACATGGGTTGTCGTCCGACCATCAGTGAAATGGTTCTGGCTCTCTCTGAATCTGGCGGTGATTTCGGTCGCGAGGGGAAACCACGCCTTGATTTCCATGCCCGGAATTGGCCTGACCTTGCCTTCAAAGATAGCATCCGGGAAATCGGGGTCCTGACGTTTCCAACGACCGTGACGCTTGAACTCTTCCTTGTCGTTGAGCAATTCGACCGCATTGAACTCGATCAAGTTGCCAAGGAGGGAGCTCAACTTCGAAACGACCTTCGCGAGGTTCAAGGCTGCGCTGGGCGATACAGGCTTTGAAAGTGTCAGAAGGTGGAAGCTGTGCCCTGAGAGAGAGGCGAGATACGCGCCCGCGATCTCGACAACGCCCTTGGCGTCCATCAGCCCCTTTCCATTTCGCGAATGAGGCGACTCAGCGGAACACCGAGGGCGGCGGCGACCTTGACCATATTCATGAGGCTGATGTTACGGACTCCGCGCTCAACATCTCCAACGTACGTGCGGTGAATGTCCGCGAGCTCCGCCAGTTCTTCCTGGGACAGGCCTTTTGCGAGGCGCAACCTCCGCACGGCTTGACCGAACCTCGTCCGCGAGTCGGTTTCTCTTGCCCGGTTCATCGCGGGGCATCGTAGGTCAATAGACGTTTATGCGTCTACAGACTATGAGTGGATGTGCGTCGAGCAATGACCGCGTTCTTTGCGATGAGTGCGGAAAAGGGAGGACGCGCGTTCCCATCCCGAACGCGGACGTCAACCCATCCAGGGCCCATGGAACTGCGTGGGAGCGAACAGCCAACGTCAGGGTTCTTCCTGAACGTGGGAAGCGGTGGTGACGCGGTGTAGCGAGTTTCACGTTCGTCGCCTGCGCTTTTGGGACCGCATTCCTTCGACTGCCGCTCACGCTGCGAGACACGGAACACTTACGAGGGTCTTGAAACGGCGGGGCTACCGATAAACCGCATCGGGACCAGTTTCGGCTCGACGCTCAAGGCGTGCCCAAATTCAGATTCCTATTGTACAATCCTCGCTCATTTCCTTCCGGGAGACGGAGTTTATGCAAAAGCATGGCAAGTGTGCTGGTGGCATTTCTGCGGGGCTGATTGCGGCAGCCCTCTTCTTCGCTTCTTATCGGCTCAGCCTCGCTCAGCCGGAAGACCCGCCGGAAACGGCGGCTGACACCCGCTGGACGGTTGACGACTTCATCGCGCCGGAGTCCGCGGACGAATTCCACATTTCTCCCGACGGCCAATGGGTCGCGTGGGTCAAGACGGTTCCCGACATCGACAAGGACGAAAGCGTCTCGCATCTCCACTTGAGCAGTCTGAAGGAGAAGAAAGACATCCAGCTCACGCGCGGCCCGAACAAAGACGAGTCACCCCACTGGTCGCCCGATGGCCGCCTGGTGGCCTTCCTCAGTGACCGCGCGCTGCCCAAGAAGCCTGCGAAGGACGAAGCTGCTGATGACGAGTCCTCCAAGACTCAACTCTGGCTGATCAATCCCTTCGGAGGCGAACCGTGGCTGCTCACGCGCTCGGAGCGCGCCGTGAAGGATTTCGATTGGATCGACGCTGAGACGATCCTGATCGCGGCCGAAGAAGACCCCAGCCTTTACGAGCACAACTTGAAAGAGAAGAAGGATGACTCGCGGGCCGTGGACGACGCCGCGCACACGCCTCCCGTGCGGCTTTTCAAGCTCGACGTAAAGACACAGGAAGTGACGCGTTTCACCCGCAACGACGATTGGATTCAGTTGCTCGCGGTTTCGCCCGATGGCACGAAGGCCGTGGCCGTGCACCAGCGCAGCTTGAGCTACGAATATGACCAGCGCGTGAAGCCCGTGACGTTCCTCTACGACCTCACGAGCGGCAAGAGCCAGCAACTCTTCACGGACGGCAAGGTCCTGCCGGCAAAGATTCGCTGGAAGCTCGACAGCACAGGATTCTATGCGGTCTCGCCTTACTCGACGCACCCGGTGTATCGGCAGGCGGTCGTGGACCAACTCTACTACTACGACCTGCCCGACCAGCACACCGTGAAAGTCGATCTCGCCTGGGAAAATGAACTGGGGATTGACGCGCGCAACGAGATCGCGATCACGCCCGAGGGTTTTCTGGCCTTGCTGGCCGCGGGCGCCCGCTACCGATTGGCGCGCTTCACGCGCGACGGCGCCACTTGGAAGCGCACCGGGATCGAAGGCGAGAACGCCACCAACATCTTCGATATCGAGGTAAGCAAAGACGGCCGGACGATCGTGTACAACTCCAGCACCGCGAGCCGGCCCGGCCAGTGGTTTCGCGCTTCGCTTGGGGAAAATACGCTGGGCGCGCCGATTGCGCTCACGGAGCTGAATCCATCGATCCAGAAAAAGCCCGCGGCGAAATCGGAGGTGGCGCGCTGGAAGGGCGCAGGGGATGAGGAAGTCGAGGGCATTCTCTACTACCCGCAAGGTTACGTGGCCGGGAAGAAGTACGCGCTGGTGGTGATGATCCACGGCGGGCCGCTCGGCGCCGACATGGATCTGTGGGACGAGGACTACGCTTATCCCATTAATCTCTACACGCAGCGCGGGGCGTTTGTGCTGCAGCCCAACTACCATGGCAGCGACAACTACGGCCTCGCGTGGGCGGAATCGATTGGCGGCGGGAAGTACTATGACCTGGAAGTGCCCGACATTGAGAAAGGCGTGGAGGCCTTGATCGCGCACGGGTTCGTCGATCCGGAGCGGATGGGCGTGCTGGGTTGGTCGAACGGCGCGATTCTGACCATTGCACTCACCGTTCATTCGACGCGCTACAAGGTTGCGTCGGCGGGCGCCGGCGACGTCGAGCAAACCAGCGATTGGGCCTATGCGGACTTCGGCGCGGCTTTCGACAATTACTATTTTGGCGCCGCGCCCTACGAGGATCCGGAACTGTACATTCGCAAATCACCCCTCTACCAATTCAGCAAGGTTCGCACGCCGACCATCATTTTCTCCGGCACCGATGATCGTGCCGTCGGTCACGTGCAGGCTTGGGAGCATTTTCGTGCCCTCGAACAACTCGGCCTCGCCAACACTCGCTTCATCGTCCTGCCCGGTGAGCCGCATGGGCCCCGCAAGCTTTCGCACCGGCGACGCAAACTGGAAGAAGAGCAGGCTTGGTTCGATAAATACCTCTTCAAGCCCGGACTCGCGGCGAACGAGGCCTTGCGCGCGGATTCTCCACTGGGCGAGCTGATCAAGCGCCAGCGCATCAAGAAGGTGGGACTCGACTATGGTGTGGAAGTGAAATCTATGTTGGCGCCGGAGACGATAGCGCATAAGGGCCTTGCGATCGGCCGCTTTGAGGTGACCCGCGCGCAGTATGCGGCGTTCGACCGGAATTACAGGGTCGAGCCGGGCACGGAGAACTATCCCGTGAATGGCATCACTTTCGAGCAAGCGCAGGCTTACTGCGCGTGGCTGAGCAAGCTCTCGGGTGAGACCTATCGCCTGGGCAGCGAGGCCGAAATGACCCCGGTTTACAAGGCCACGGCGGCGAGCGAGAACACGCTCGACTACTGGGCCGGGTACAAACCCAATCCTGACGACGCGGCGCGCCTGGAAGCCAAGACCAAGGATCTGACGAGGCCGGCGCCCCTGCTCAAAGAAGTGGGCAGCTTCCGCGGCGTGGGCGAAGAGGAATTGGTTTTTGACCTGGGCGGCAACGTGGCGGAATGGTGCGTTACAAAAGACGGCAAAGGCAAAACCCTCGGCGGGAGCGCCGACCAGCCGGCCGACCCCAAAGCCACGGACGCGCAACCCGGCGCCGCGTACGTCGGATTTCGGGTCGTGAAGGGCGCTCCGCAGGCGACTGCGAAGTAGGTTTGGGGATCGGTGCCGCAGACGGAGGATCCCACGGGGCGGGGTCACTGCGGAGATCCTTCTCCCGCACGGCGGGATCAGGACGACAGCGCACGCGCTTCACCGGGGCCTTGCACCCTCCCCAACCTGCCCGGCTAACCGGTTCCCGATGTTCTAGATCGGGGAGCCGGTCCCTACATTACCCGTGCCACTGACCGGCTGCCCCAATCGGACTTGCAGTCGGCGCGCTGTTTTGTTAGAATTACGTTTGTCATATTTCGTAATAATGATTGTCCTTGACGCGTCCACTCTGATTCTGATGGCCAAGATCGAACTTCTCAGCCCGTTCCTGGCCGGCGTGGAGTCGCAGGTTGCCATTCCGACGGAGGTCGAGCGGGAGTGCTGTGGTGTCAAGAAGACGCTGGATGCGCTGATGATTCAAAAAGCGCTGGAGGAATCGCGAATTCAGGTCGTGGCGGTCAAGAACCCCAAGCTCATTGCCAAACTGCAAGCCGATTTCAGCTTGGGCAAAGGCGAAGCGGAAGCCATCGCGCTCGCCATTAAGGAAAAGGCCGAGTTGTTGGGAATCGACGATAAGAACGGCATCAATGCGGCGAAGTTGCTCGGCATTCCGTTCACCACCGCCGTGGGCATTCTGGTTCGGAGCCGCGAAAAGGGCCTGCTCGATCACAGCGACGCGCTGGCGAAACTCACGGCGCTTGCCGAGTACGGACGCTATAAGCATTCGATCGTCGAAGACGCGAGACGCAGAATGGAGCCGCGAAAATGACCAAGACGATGAGTATCCGCATGGATCGAGAGAACTACGAGTTCCTCACCGAGATCACCAAACAAGAGCGCAGCGATCTCTCCAAGGCGGTACGCGACCTGGTGACGCGAGGCAGGGTACTGCTGGCCGTGGAGCGGTACAAGAAGGGAGACGCTTCTCTCGGCAAAGCCGCTCAACTGGCAGGGCTTTCTGTGGGGCAGATGATGACCCTCCTGGCGGAATTTGGCGTGGAAAGTAGGATCGAGAAAGACGACTATCTCGAAGGGCTGAAGAACCTTGCCAAGGCATGGTAGCGGACTGCGAGTTCTCAGGCGTCAGCTACTGACTCCTTTGTTCTGACTCCTGCCTCCTGCTTTTCCCCGCACGCCTGTGGCTTGTGGCCAGCAACTCGAGCCCTGTACCGGCTGGTGCAGGACGAGCCGCAGACGCAAACGCGGCGTCTGCGCTACTTGTTCGATGTCAAACCTTTCGCATTCTCCCAGAGCCCAACGTAATAGCCCGTCAGGACAAATTCTCTCACAAGGTGATTTCTAATTACTGTCCCACGGTCCCTCAACCACGGGAGCTTCTGCATGAAGTTGGCAAAGGTACTCTCCATGCATGAATCAAGTGCTCTACGGACGAGCGGCCATGGAATCGGATTTCCGGTCTTCATTAAGGCTGCATGATAAGTGATAGGAATCCCATCCCCCTCGTGACTAGTGCACAGCTGGCTTGCGGCTTCTTGTGTGAGCGAGGCGAAGTAGCAGGAGCGGCCTAGAAGCCCGAGTGAAGCTTTGGCGATGGCGTACCCCGCGCAGCAAAAGCCGACCCCGAAGCCGAAGGCGTCGCGTGGGTCAAGATCGTCAAGGCCCTTGATTCCGTAAAAGCGCAGCGGGATCTTGGCGGACATCGCCTTACCAAACCTGTCGGTCAACCCAGACTCCGCAAAGTCCGTTGAGAAGAGAAGTTCGTCTGCAGCTTTGAGCAGATCATCGAGGGTCACTTTCCTACCGGCAACGTTCGCCTCTCTAGAAGATCGCTCCCACTCTTCGTGATAGCGGGTAACAATTGCATAAGCCTGAGACGGGTCCAGAGAAGCAGCGCGCTCTAAGACGTTTATGTATTCCTTGAGGTACCGGTCAGCCCCTTCATGATCTAGGCAAGCATATTTCTTGAAGTGTTTCGCGCCGAGGGAATATTCCTTCGTCTCGACGTAGCATACGGCCAGGTTATAGTGCGCCTGTGCGTCGGTCGGATCAAGTTCTATAACGCGCGTAAAGGAGCGCGCCGCTCTGCTGAATTGACCGCGCTGCAAGGCGTCGACGCCTTCGTCGAAGGTCTTGTCTATCTCAGGATTAGGCGTTCCAGGTATTCGCACGTCAGTCTCGCCTACCTTGCTCAGTGTCACACCGGCGGCCGTCGGATGCATCGCCTTGTTAGGCACCGCTGGTGCTACGTTCCACAGACGCGTCTGTTACGAAGTACGGATTCGCTGCGGGCGACGCATCCAGCTTCACTCCGCGAATCTGACGGAGTCCACAGTTCACAAGCACGGCGACCTCCGTATCGAAAAGCGCAACATTGTGACCTAGCCCGAGAGAGCTTCCGTAAGCGACGCCATCAAGGCCGTTCTCCCGAAAGAACTCGGCGACTACCTGAGTGGGCGCGTAATCGGCAGTGTTGTCGTCAGGAGTTACAGGCTGAGAAAAAGCGCGATCGATGTCCCGCCAGACCGCTCGCTCGCGCTCCTCCGGTTCGGGTTCTCCGAAATACATCATCAATCGGTGATCGTCGGTCACACAGTTGACGACGCGCACATCCCGCTTGAGAGCGAATTGGGCGATAGACACATACGATCCAATCCAGGGCCGGACCTCTGCCACCGCAATATCCTGATCCGTCGCGAGGTACAGGTACGGAATGCCCTTTGGATTCGCTCGGTTCTCGCGAGAGCGGTTACGAAGCGGTTTCATCCGTTCAACATCGAACGGAGCCGGCAACTCCTCAACCACGCCCCCTCCCAGATCCTCGGGGTGCCAAGCGTGCCCCAACTGAGCGCGCCAGAGCGCGGAACCCGACGGGATGACTTCCTGCCGAGCAACGCTGGTTGCAAGCACTGCTTTCAAGAAGGCGGCTTGCTCAGGGTTTCTGGCGTACCTCCGGCGCTTCGTGACTGACAGCGCGAACTGCCGGTAGCTACGGTACGACTCGAATTCCCCCGTGTTACTCATTGCGACCTCCCAACTCCTGTTCATGGTTACCCCCACGAAAACCCGTCCCGGTCGGCACGAGACGAAAACATGACAGACGAGTGCCGTTCCAACTTAATCAGCCAAGAAACCGGCGTCGCCGTCGTGTCACAGACTTTCGGCGGCGACCATTCCGGTTCGGTCGAAACTGTTGGAACGGCTCGAGCCGCGGCAGCAACTGCCCAGATTAGACCGCCTGTTAACCTGCAAGTCAAATCCGCCGCATCTGGGTGTCAAGCCGCATTGGGGGGCTGTCCCTAATTGCGGTGTCTCGCCGAGCGAAATGCAGAGATCCTTCGCCCGCCACGGCGGGCTCAGGATGACAGAGGGGGCGGCGGGAGAGGGAGGACAGAAGGGGCGAGTGGAAGCGGGAGGACAGAAACGGCGAGCGGGGTCAGGATGACAGCCTGGATTCCCGCTTTCTCGGGAATGACGGCGCGTGGCCTAGGCTGACGGTCGCCGCGGCGACCTGCCCCTACACTGCGGAACGCGCCTGGCGCGCCGGGGTCTAAAGGCTATCGATTAAGACCAACAGGGAAGATCCATTTGCATTGCCGACGATCTGGTAGAGCGTGCCGGTGCGCGAGTTGACGGCCAAGCCGGCAGGAGAGTCGCCCTGGGGAAGAGCGATCTCGCCGAGCAGCGCGTTGGTCGCGCCATCAAAGACCTTGAGGACTTGAGGAGAAAGAGACTGGTCAACGACGTATACGCGGTTCCGTGTGGGATTAACGGCAATCGCCCCGGGTTGGGAGACGGGGAGCGTAGCGATCACCGACTCGGTGGTGCCGTCAATGACCTGCACGCCGCCTCCGGAGATTGCCGCGCCGTACATCCGGTTTGTCTGGGCATTGACCGCGCTGATCACCGCCGAAAACGGGGCGGTGGTGGTGACCAAGGTGCCGGAGTCAATCTTTTCTTCCGTTTTTGTACCCGCATAGACGTATAGGACATGGGTAACCGGATTAACCGCGAGGGCGCTCATGACGCCACCGGAACCGATGTAACCGCTCACCAGCCGGTCCGCACCCCCGTCAATCAGGAAGGCGGGGTCATCATTCGCGCCGCACTGGCCCCCTCCCCAAACCTGATTGCTGCTCGAATCCACAACCGCCCCAATCGGGCAGCCAAACGCCTTGATCTCGGCAATCAGATGGCCGTCCTCGGAGCTATAGACGTAGATCGTCCCGCTGTAAACACCGCCGGCGTAGACCTTCCCCGTGGCCGGATTCACGTGTGCTCCCGACCCGGTTCCTAACGTCGCCACGACCTTATTTGTGCTGCCATCGATCATCACCACCTGCTGACCCGCCGAGGCGCCGCCGCTGGTAAACACCTTGTTGGTGGTGGGGTCTACATCAACGGCGTTGCCAGCGCCACTCGGGAGCGAAAAACGCGCCACCACTCGCAGCGCACCGGGCGATGGGCCAATTCCCCCCTCTCCGCTTAAGGTCCCGGCCGCGCTGACACCCCCACCGGACCAATCCCAGCTCAGAGAGTTGCCTTGAGGAACGACCTTGAGAGTGCCCCCGTCAATGCATTTGTCCTTACCGTAGGTAATGTGTTCGATATACGAGAGGGTGGAGCCGTCAACACGTTGGAACTCCAGTGAGCCGCCACAACTGAACGAAGGATAATCAATCGAGCCACCGTTTGGGCCATCCAGTTCCATGGTCACCGGGAAAGCATGAGGCTCGGGTTTGTCCTGCGTCACTGTTCCACGCCACTTTCCCGTCAAAGATCGGCCTCGGGAGGGTGGCAGCGTCCCGGGCGATGGCCCAACCTCCTCCAGCATGGCCTTCACCGTGGCTACTTGTCCGGCCACAACCGTGACGGGTTGTTGGTATTGCTTCCTGCCCGCGAGAGAGATTCTCAGTGTGTGGTCACCCGGCTTGGGACTCCCGATCACCAGGCGCCCCTGGGGGCTTGCCTGCCCCACAAGTATGTCGTCGAGATAGACTTGGGCGTCCGGTGAGGTCTCAACCACAATCTGCGCAGGCTTGGGCGCAAGTTCCTGGAGCGTTCTGATCAGCTCGTCCGTCGCTCCGGCGCCACGCAGCTCGTCTTCCGCCTCAGGAGTCAGCTCGAAATTGATCCCCCGATCATGCGCAATGTCAGCCACGCGGCGGGAAGAGACGCCTCCCTTCAGCAACTCCACGACTTCATCTTTCAAAAGAGGTCTGCGTGGGTTTTGCGCGCTTGCGGGCAGGGAAGAAAGCCCCGCGCAAAAGACCAGAACCACGGCCAGCGTACGTGCCGCGCTGCGAACTAGGGCTGTGGGGATTAGCATGTGCTCTCCTACTGTGGCCAGCGAGCAGGTGGGCCCGGCCGCCAAACGCTCACAACTCCTTCAGGTCCCGTTCCACGCAGGCGACCGCGCGCGGGCGGGGCGCCACTTCCGGCCCAGCGCTGGAAACTCCGTTGGGCGGCTGGTCGGCTCGGGGCCTGATACATCGCTGTCGCCTCGCGCACCCACGAACCTTCCTTAAAGACTGCAGGCCTGTTGCGCGTTCGCGGGGTCGAGCGCCGCAGAGCCTTCGTCGATATGGCGAATCATGCCGCCTTTATCGATCACGAATGTGACACGGTTGGCGAAGAGGTGAGTGAAGCTGAGAACTCCGTAAGCCTTGGCCACTTTCTTTTCAGTGTCGCTCAAGAGAGGAAAACGCGCACCTGTCTGCTCAGCAAATCTGCGGTTTCTTTCCTGGCTATCGAGGCTGATCCCCAGCACCTGGGCGCCCGCTGCCTCGAACTTGGCGATATCACCCTGATACGCCTTTATTTCTTTTGTTCAACCCGGCGTGGAGGCGCGGATATAAAACGCCAACACCACCGCCTTCTTGCCGTAGAAATCACGGAGCTTAACGATCGCGCCATCTTGATCCGGAAGGGCAAAGTCCGGGGCGCGATCGCCGACCTTCAGATCCGAAGCCGGGGCAAACAACGGCATAAGGAAGATGCTCAGCACGACGATCACGGCGAGTTGTTTTGCCATAATCGCTCAAGAAATGAAGGGACGGCGCGCAGGCCTGCCGCTCGCGGCCTGCTCCTTCCGGCGTTCTGGCTCCTGACTACTGCTTTCTGTGTTCCAGAAGGCTGCACACCGCGTGCGCGTTGTTGGGGTCGAGGGCCTCAGCCTCGCGGTCGATGTGCTGGATGACGCCTTGTTTGTCGATTACGAAAGTCGTCCGATGCGCAACGGGGAACTTGTCGTTCAGAATCCCGTACTTCGTGGTGACCTCGCGCGTGAAGTCGCTGAGGAGGGGGAAGGTCACGCCGATCTGCTCGGCATAGGCCTTGTTTGCGAATTGGCTGTCCACGCTGACTCCCAGCACCTGCGTTCCCGTCTGCTCGAATTTGGCGATATCAGCCTGATACGCCTTCAACTCCTTCGTTCAACCTCCGGTGAAAGCGAGCACATAAAACGCCAGCACCACGTTCTTCTTTCCCAGGAACTGACTGAGCGAAACCTTGTTGCCGTTCTGATCGGGCAGAGTGAAGTCCGGTGCCTTATCGCCGACCTGTAGCGGCGCGGCGTGTGCGGCGAGCGCGCTCCCCAGAGCCAAGAGCAGCGCACCTACCGCCACTCGAAGTCGAGTCTGCATGAAGTGGCCTCCCTATGAATATGTCGCAGTCCCAAGCCCAGCCCTGATTATACGCCCAAAGCCTGCGGACGAGGGCTTTTCCGAAGCCGCCGGGGCGGGGAGGCACTGGGTAAACGGCGCCCGAGGAGCGGGGGCGAAGGCTTTCCAACGACTTATTCTGGACCCCCATCCAGGGTGGACCCAAGAAGACCAACCTATTAAATTCCTTTAAACGATTGAAAACAAGCATAAAACAGTACTTGACAAGAACACACTCATATTCTATTATGTAATCGTACTAAGGGAATAGAAAACGACCCAAGGGAGGTTAGAGACCATGGCGATTGTTCGATATGGACCAGTATTCCCGATGGCCGCACAGAACCAACTTGAACGCTTTTTACGCGAAACCTTCTCTCCCGTATTGGGTGAGGAGGAGGCTTCGACCCGGACTTGGGCGCCGCCCGTGGACATCTACGAAAACGGCGAGAGCCTGGTGCTGAAGGCGGAACTGCCCGGCGTCAATCCTGATGACGTGGAGATTCGCGTCGAGGACAACACCCTCTACCTGAAGGGTGAGCGCAAGTTCGAAAAGGATGTGCAGGAGCAGAACTACCATCGCGTCGAGCGTTCTTACGGGACCTTTACGCGCACCTTCTCGCTCCCCAACAGTATCGACGCGGACAAGGTTGCGGCCAATTACAAGGACGGCGTTCTGACGCTGACCATGCCCAAGAAGGAAGAAGCGAAACCGAAGACCATCAAGATCAACGTCGCCAAGAACTAAGATCGTTCGTCCGTGCGGGCGAGGCCCAGCGGGCTTAGCTGGCGCCCACCGTCCGGCGGGTTCTGAACCGCGTCGCACGTGCCGGGGCAGCCTGAACGCTCTGGCGGTCTGCGACGCGGTTTTTGTTTGAAAGAAGCCGTCAGCATTCAGCGGCCAGCGATCAGCTAAAGATAGGTGAGCAGCAAAGGGTTTCGCTGTAAGCTGATGGCTGACTGCCCATAGCTGACAGCAGAGGGCTTCAATATGGCCACGCGTTTTGACAAATTCACAATAAAGGCGCAGGAAGCGCTCCAGGCGACGCAGGACATCGCCGGGCGCCACGGCAACCAGCAACTGGAGCCGGTCCACCTGCTGCTCGCCTTGATCGAGCAGCCGGAGGGCGTTGTGCCTGGGATCCTCCAACGCTTGGGCGTAACACCCGCTGCGGTGGGACAGGAAGCCGAAAAAGCGATCGAGCAACTTCCCAAGGTGGGCGGCACGGCGGACCACTACTTCTCCCCGGGCTCGAAGGAAGTTCTCGATCAGTCTTTCCGGGAGACGGAGCAGTTCAAGGATGAGTACGTCTCAACCGAGCACCTGCTGCTCGCCCTGGCCAGGAAGACCAGCGACGCGGCGGGGCGCATCCTGCGTCGATTGGGCGTCACGCACGACGCCATCCTGCAAGCGCTCGTGGCCGTGCGCGGCACGCAGCGCGTCACCGATCAGAATCCCGAAGCCAAGTACCAAGCGCTGGAACGTTACGCGCGCGACCTGACGGAACTCGCCCGTCGCGGCAAGCTCGACCCGGTGATCGGCCGCGACGAGGAAGTTCGCCGGGTGATTCAAGTTCTGTCGCGGCGTACCAAGAACAATCCCGTGCTGATTGGCGAGCCGGGGGTCGGCAAAACGGCCATCGTGGAAGGCATCGCGCAGCGCATCGTCGCCGGTGACGTCCCGGAGTCGCTCAAGTCGAAGCGCGTCGTGCAACTTGATCTCGGGGCACTGGTGGCGGGCTCGAAATACCGTGGCGAGTTTGAAGACCGCCTGAAGGCCGTGCTCAAAGAAATCGAGGAGTCGAGCGGGCAGATCATTCTCTTCATCGACGAATTGCACACGCTGGTGGGCGCGGGGGCGGCGGAGGGTTCAATTGACGCTTCCAACATGCTCAAGCCGGCGCTGGCGCGCGGCGAACTGCGCTGCATCGGCGCCACCACGCTCAACGAATATAAGAAGCACGTCGAGAAGGACGCGGCGCTCGAGCGGCGTTTCCAGCCCGTTTACGTGGGCGAGCCGACGGTTGAAGACAGCATCGCCATCCTGCGCGGCCTGAAGGAGCGCTACGAAGTTCACCATGGCGTGCGCATCAAGGACGCGGCCATCGTCGCCGCCGCGGTGCTCTCCGACCGTTACATCTCCGGCCGCTTCCTGCCCGACAAGGCCATCGACCTGATTGACGAAGCCGCCTCCGGCCTGCGCATCGAAATCGATTCCATGCCGGCGGAAATCGACCAGATCGAACGCCGCCTGACGCAGCTCGAGATCGAGCGCCAGGCGCTGCGCAAGGAAGAAGATCCCGCCTCACGCGAGCGCTTGCAGGCTCTCGAAAAAGAGCTGGCCGGGCTCAGGGAGAAATCCGACCAGTTGAAGCTGCGCTGGAAGGCGGAGAAGGAAGTCATCGCGAACCTTCGGCGTCTGAAGGAAGCAATCGAGCACGCGAAGATTGACGAAGCGCGAGCTACGCGCGAGGGTGACCTGAACAAAGCTGCGGAGATCCGCTACGGCACGCTCGTGGCTTTGGGGAAGGAACTCGCCGCCGCGAACGCCAAGCTCGAGAGCATCGACAAAACGGGCCGCATGCTCAAGGAAGAAGTGGACGAAGAGGACGTGGCGCGCGTGGTCTCGCGCTGGACCGGTATCCCCGTGGCGAAGATGCTCGAGGGCGAAGTGGCGAAGCTCGTCAAGATGGAAGACCGCCTGCGCCTGCGCGTGGTTGGCCAGGATGACGCTCTGCGCCTGGTCGCGAACGCGGTGCGCCGCAGCCGTGCCGGCCTTGCTGACCCGCACCGTCCCATCGGCTCGTTCCTGTTCCTGGGCCCCACGGGCGTGGGCAAGACGGAACTGGCACGCGCTCTGGCCGAGTTTCTTTTTGACGACGAGCGCGCCATGCTCCGGCTCGACATGTCGGAGTACATGGAAAAGCACGCGGTGGCCCGATTGATCGGAGCGCCGCCCGGCTACGTCGGCTACGAAGAAGGCGGCCAGTTAACCGAGCAAGTTCGCCGCCGCCCCTACGCCGTCTTGCTCTTCGACGAAATCGAAAAGGCGCATCCCGACGTTTTCAATGTCTTCCTGCAGATTCTCGACGATGGCCGCCTGACGGACGGCAAGGGCCGCACCGTGGATTTCAAGAATACGGTCATCATCATGACCTCAAACATCGGCAGCCACTTCATCCACGAAGCCATGAACGGCGGCGAGCATGCCATCGGCATGACCGCGAACAAGGGAAGCACGGTCGGCGAGACCGGCACCCTGAGTGAGGGGTTGAAGCGGAAGATTCAAGAGGCGCTCCTCCAGCACTTCCGCCCCGAGTTCCTCAACCGCGTGGATGAAATTGTGATCTTCAACGCTCTCGGCAAGCAGGAAATCGAGAAGATCATCGAGCTGCAGCTTCACAACCTGCGCCACCTGCTGGCGGAGCGCAAGATCCAGATCGACCTCACCGCCAAGGCTCGCGAGCTGCTTTTCGAGCAGGGTTACGATCCGCAGTTTGGCGCCCGCCCACTCAAGCGCGCCATCCAGCGGCTCATCCAGGACCCGCTGGCCATGAAGCTGCTCGACGGCGAGGTGGTGCCAGGGGATTCGCTCACAGTTGACGCCGATATGAAGAAGGGCGCGATGACCTTCGCGCGTGCGACGGCCACGGCGACACGAAAATGAGGTGCAGTCGAAAGTGAGGGGAGGGCCTGTGTATTTGAGCACCTTCCAGCAGCAAGCTCTACTTGTTCCGGGCTCGCTGTTGAGAGCGAAGACCCCGGGCCCACCGCCGGATCACAGCGGGATTCTCGGAGAACAACTGCCAGACAGAAGATGGTTAGTCGTCCACAGCAGGGAGCGAGGTGTGGTGCTCGTGAGGCTTCGGCAGACCTGCGTGACTCGACCTGGGCAGCGTTGGTAACGTTAGTCTGTCGCTCAGCAGGATGCCAACTTCATTGACGATGGTTGACTAACAACTGGAAGGAAGTGCCTGCCTGAGGCAAGGGACCGCGGGCAACCGCGCTTCGATGCGAGCGGGGGCTATGGAGCCGCGCGCTCGAGCTTCATGCCATGCTTTTGGAGAAAGTCGCTCAGCACGGGAAAGAAACGTTCAAACCCCGCGTCCGGCGACAGCGAGCCATTGCCTTGCCAGGCAAACACTGTCCCTTTGGGGAACTGCGCAAGCTTGTTTTCGAGGGCCGCTAACGTGAGCCCGTCGTACTGCGCGACGGCGAACGCCGTCTCGCTGCTGTCTTGAATGTAGCCTCGGTAAATAGCGACTCTGCCGGTGACATCCTGCAAGAGTGCGGCGACGGTGGTGCGGCAGTTTTCGGTGACGCAAAGCGCCAGCAACCGTTGTGCCTTTCCCGCGTCCAGCACCCAGGCCGAACCCCGACCCAACGCGTTGGCGAGCGCCTCTTCCAACCCCACCTCGAATCCGTGCGGGTAGTTTTGTGTGATCGGGTCATACCTAAGCTCCGATTCCCGTCCGGCCCAGTCGGCATGCCACTGTTCCAGCCTCTGCCAAAGGGGTGCCTCCGCCCCTGAGGAGCCGTGCCGTTGTAACATGAAGGCGGCATTCGAGGCCACCTCCGGGTCGCGATCGCCGAGGTGGGCGATCGCGATGCTTTCGAGCTCAGGGCTCATGTGAAGGTCGGCGACCTGGGCAAACAACATCTTGTAGCATCCGGTCATCGCCCGCGAAGCCATCGCCAGCTTGACGTCTGCTTCTCCGACCGCGGGATCAGCACGCAGTAAATAGGCCAGTAACGGGGCCTGGGTATTGCAGGGGAGCGAACCCAGCTTGTCCTCGACGGAAGACTGGACCTGTGGGAGGACCGCCGGCGTGGCGTAGCGGGCGATGAGATTGGCGATGTTGTACGATTCTTCCAAGCGGCCATTGTGCAGAATGTCGTTCAGGTCGTCGGCGAGAATTCCCTCCAGCTCCGGCAGAGACTTGTCAGAAAGTAAGCCCAGCGCTTTGATCCCATCCTGTGGGTGCCCGCTGCGAATCTCGTCCAGAATGAGCTGGCGACCCTCATCGGGGGCGAGATTGTAAAGCCGTCGCAGCGCCACCTCATGAATGGGCATCTGCGTTTTCGGAGGACTCTGCACAATCTTGCGTAGGGGCTCGGCCATGGGTGGCCCGCCGATGAGCTCCCAACGGTATTCCAGCAGTTGATATTGTTGGCCGGCTGGCAAGGCGTCGAAAACGGCTGCCAACTGCGCGGGCAAGCCGCGAAGCCAAGCCGGAGCAGTCGGTGGGCCAGGGCAGCAGGCCAACTCGACGACGCCAGCCGCGCTGGCAGCTCTTGCCAAGCCGCGCTTTTCTTGAAGGTGTCCAACCAACCGGCCGGCGAATTCCATTTCCTCCTCTTGAATTGCACTCAATCGGTCGCGGAACTGCTTCTGCCAAGCCGTTTGGAGCGAGATGTCCATTTCGGGATACGGCGGCATCGGCCCGTGCTCGAGTTGATAAGTGAGCGCGCCCAAGGTGAACAGAAACGTCTGGGAGATCGGGTGCTCAGGAGCCAGAAGCTCCCGCTCCAACTCTCGCACCGCCAGGCTGCGCTCACGAGTGGCGAACAGGCCGTGCATAATCTCCTCGTTGCCATCGAATCGTCGCGCCATCTCCTTGACAGCTGCTTCGTTTCCCAGGAAGCTCAAGTCGCGGATCGCGTCACGTCGCCCCAGTTCGCCGGCGGGAGAATTGAGCACGCCAACCGCCTCACTCACGATTTCGGCTTCCCGCTGCGGATCGCGGGGCAGAATCTCGATCTCGATGATGTTCGACGCGACCGGAGGGTTCACCACCCACCCTTGCCCGGGCTCCGCAAGCTGGCGGGATTTCTGGAAGCGCCTCGTGACCACGAAAACGCGGTACCGGCCTGGTTGTTCAAACCGGGTCCAGTCGTTTAAATCCAACGAAACAGTGGCGGCTTTCTCACCCAGAAGGTGTTCTGAAGGGCTGTAGTCGCCGCCGAACCCACCGATGGAAGCGAAATAGTCCGCCCACGGGTCCCTGACTGGCGGATCCACGTGGAATTCGTCGGCCTCGAACAAATGCCTGGCCTCGTGGTTACCACCGTCGAACTGATAGATTCGGGGAATGCTGCTCGTCGCGGTGAGTTTGACCTCAATCCGTTCGCCGGGCCAGAACCTAGACTGCCCGCTGGCAATGCTCAGGACAAGCGAGACGCCGGGAGGATTCTGGGCCACTCCCTTGGCATGCTGCTCGACGAAGGAACCGTCCTGGCCACCCTGACCCGTCCCTGCCTCAGCCGGCAAGACTCCGAGCCCAGCCCACCCGACGAGCCTCAGCACTGTCGCAAGAGCGATAATGCCTGCCGCGCCTGAAGAGCCTCGCATGTTACGTACTTACTTAGACCCCGTCCCCGGCGAAGAGGTTGCAATAACCTATGCCCATGAGAACGGGGGCATGGCCGCAATCTATGGTTTCCGGCCAGGGAGAATTCATCATACTCCAGATACTTGAGGAGAACTTGCCTACCCGGAATCCACCCTGCTGTGGGCCCGGCCCAGCGTCTGACCGTAATTCCACGGCATCCACGCCGACGGGTTGCCAGGGGATTCGCTCACAGTTGATGCCGATATGAAGTAGGGCGCGATGACGTTCGGGCGCGCCACGGCGAAGGCGGCGCGAAGGTGAACCTCCGAGCTGCTGGGCGCCCCGCGGCGTTAGAATAGCTACAAAAGGTTTGACAGAGGAGGGCGATTGAAGATCAAAGTTGTAGTCCATGAGACGGCTGGGAACTCCTTCGTGTTCGGGGGAGTCACCACATCTACGGAAAACCGGGCAGCTGGTAGCCACGGTCAGTGCAGTCCTGACCGTGGGTTCTTCCTTTGATAGCGAGTGCGTAGTCTACATGAATAGTTCAATCCCGTGAGGTAGCGGCAGGCCTCATCCAGATTGGCGACGTGCGGCTGAAACTGGGGCATCGGGCACGAAAAAAGCCCACGGTCAGAACAGCACTGACCGTGGCTACCTGCTCCTTCGTGTTCGGGCCAGCCATCACGTTGATCGCAATCCAGCATGAACGCGCGGCGTAGAGCTCCGCACCGATGATGGCAAAATGATGGCAAGCGTGATATCATTTTGACGTGGGAGGCTTTATGGCCAACGTGACAGTACGCAACATCCCAGAGAAAGATTACGCCGAACTCCGACAGGATGCCAGGCAAAATCGGCGCAGCATCAACGCCGAAGTCCTGAGCCTGGTTGCCGACAGGGCTGAAATGAACCGGCGGCGGCGGCATGCCGCTAAGGCGATGAAGAGGATCAACAAGATACGAGAAGAGATCGCCAGGAAGTACCCCAACCAGCCCGATAGTGTCGACCTGATTCGCGAAGACCGGGACAGCCGATGAACATTGTGCTCGACGCCAGCGTCGCCGCCAAGTGGCTTCTGGCCGAGGCGGACAGTGACAAGGCCGCAGCCTTATTTCAGGCGTGGACGGCCAAGCGTATTGGGTTGCTGGCCCCCGAGATACTTCCCGTGGAGGTGGGCAGCACTTTGTGGAAGAGAGTGATGCGCGGCCTCTTGCCCGCAGGGGAAGCCATAAGGTTGCAGCACGAGTTCACCGATCTGGGAATTCCTCTGCGCCCTGTCGGAGAACTGGTTGACGCAGCTTTCGACTTGGCCCTGCGATTTCGGCACTCCGTCTGCGACGGCCTCTACCTCGCCTTGGCGCTTGAGACCGGCGCAGACTTTGTGACTGCAGATGAGAAACTCTTCAACCTGACTAGGTCTGGAAGCACTCGGCTCCTGCGGCACTGGGAGTGACTTGCAAGCCTCAGCCAGCATCTAATGAGTGTAGGGGCCAAAGGGAAGGAAAAAGATGTGGAATAATCTCAAGACAACGATCCTGCTTGCGGGCATGACGGGCCTGCTGTTGGCCATTGGGCAGCTCTGGGGCGGTGAGCGCGGGCTGATGTTTGCCCTGGTGCTCGCCGCAGTGATGAACCTGGGCAGCTATTTCTTCTCGGATAAGATTGCGCTGAAGATGTCCGGCGCGCAGCCCATTGCGCGCGAGGACGGCCCGCGCATTTACCAGATCGTCGAGCGCCTGGCCGCGAAGGCCAGCATCCCTGTTCCCAAGATTTACATGATCCCCACGGATTCGCCCAACGCTTTTGCCACGGGACGCAACCCGAACCACGCTTCGGTGGCGGTGACGCGCGGCATTCTCGACATCTGCGACGACGAGGAAATCGAGGGCGTGCTCGCACACGAGCTCGGCCACGTCAAGAACCGTGACATCCTGATCAGCGCCGTAGTGGCCACACTGGCCGGCGCCATCACCATGATCGGGCGCATGATCTGGTGGGCCGAGATGTTCGGAGGCTTTGGCGGCGGCCGCAGCGACGACCGTCGCGGCGGCGCGTTTTCCGCCCTGGCGATGATGATCCTCGCCCCGCTTGCTGCCGTGCTCATTCAACTCGCCATTTCGCGTTCGCGTGAATACGAAGCTGACGCGACCGGCGCGCGCATCACCGGCAATCCGCAAGGCCTCGCCCGCGCCCTCGACAAGATCGACAAGTGGGCGAAGCGCATCCCCATGCAGGCCTCGCCCTCGATGGCGCACCTGTTCATCTATCAGCCGCTCACCACGGGTGAAATCTTCTCCAGCCTGTTCTCCACTCACCCGCCCATCCGCAAGCGCATTGAGCGGCTGATCGGTCGCGACTTCGTTTAGCCCGCTTGCCAGCTTCAATCCTTCCCGTGGGGCCCACGTGCCGCCGTGGGCCTTTGCCTGCCTACAAAATACGGAACGCCTTTCTCTCGCCCGCTCTATAATTACCTCCTATGCCGGCCACTCCTCAGACCGGGAAGAGCCGCAGCCCGCTTAAGTTTCTGAACGGCAGCGCGCAGCGCGTGGGCCATTTCTGGGAACGCGCTTCCGACGGCCTGGAGATCCAGACCCTCTGGTCGCAGTTCTTCTCCGAAGCGCGGGCCAGCTATAGCCTTTATCACCGCGAGGTCGATTGGGACGCGCTGCGCCACGAAACGCGCTTCCGCCGGTTCCTGAAAATCGGCCGCGCCCTGTTTTGGGCGATGATCATGAAGCTCTCGCCTGCGCGGCGCGTGTTCCTTCTAATCGTCCTCCTGTTGCTGGCGTTCTTCGTGCTCAACGTTCGGCCCGCCGGCGCCCCGCGCGAGGCGGAATTCCTTATGGCCATCGGCGGCCTGATTTTTCTGCTCGCGCTTGAGCTTGCCGACCGCGTCACGATGAAGCGCGACCTGGAAATAGCGCGCGAAATCCAGCGCTGGCTCGTTCCGCAGGCCCCGCCACGCGTCCCCGGCGTGGACATCGCTTTTTCCTCGCGCCCCGCCAACACCGTGGGCGGCGATTACTTCGACGCCTTCCTGCTCGACGGCGCCGCGCCTGCGCCCACTTCCCAGCGCCTCTTGCTCGTCGTCGCCGACGTCGCCGGCAAAAGCGTCCCCGCCGCACTCCTCATGGCCACTTTCCAGGCCAGCCTGCGCACGGTGGCCAACGCCGCCACGCCGCTTACCGAAATCGTCTCGCGCATTAACGATTACGCCTGTGCCCACAGCCTGGGGGGGCGCCGCTTCACCACCGCCTTTTTCGCCGAATTTAATCCCGCCACGCGCGCGCTCACTTACCTCCGCGCCGGTCACAACATACCCATCCTGCGCCGCGCCTCGGGCGAGTTCGAGCGTCCCGAAGAAGGCGACCTGCCGCTCGGCATCAATCCCGGAACGCGCTTTCCTTCGGGCTTGGTCACGCTTGCGCCCGGCGACCTTCTTGTCATCTTCACCGACGGCGTCGTGGAGGCCGTGAACGAACGCGACCAGGAATTCGGCGAAGCCCGCCTACTCGACGTCCTGCGAGCTGCGCCCGCCGAAAGCGCTGCTGCCACCCTTCAGCGTCTCACCTCCGCCGTCGACGCTTTCGCCGGCTCTGCCCGGCAGCACGACGACATCACCTGGCTCGTCTTCCGTGTGGAGTGATCGCCTCCACGCCCTGCCAGTTGCAACTGCGCGCGTTACCTGCCTTGTCTCGCTGCAGGGAATAAGCTAGGATGGAAGTGTTCTCCGAGCCCGCGACGCTAACGGAGCATCACAATCCCAGGCGCGCTGGGCCGATAGGGTGGCGCGAGAAATCGCGTCGCCTCCCGTGTTTGGAAAGGAGAACGCCGCCGGCTCCAAACACGAGCCGGTTTCTTGTTTGGGGCGCTTAGTCCGAGTGACAGGGAACAGGTTATAGGTGACAGGAAATAGGGAGCTGTCGACTCCCTTGTTGTCTCACTATAACCTGTCACCTGTTCCCTGTAACCTAACCTTATGCTGCGTGATAAGTTCGGGCGGGAAATTCACGACCTGCGCATTTCGGTGACGGACCGCTGCAACTTCAGTTGCGTTTACTGCAAGTCCGCGGATCCGAAAAACTACTTCCCGCACCGCGACCTGCTGACGTGGGAGGAATTCCTGCGCCTCAGCCGCGTCCTGGTGGGCCTGGGTATTCGCAAAATCCGCGTAACCGGCGGCGAGCCGCTGCTGCGCGCCGGCGTCGTCGATTTCATCGCGCGCCTGCGGCGGCTCGACGGGCTAGCCGACCTGGCGCTCACCACCAACGGCTACCTGCTGCCGGAGATGGCTCAGGAGCTCGCGGCCGCGGGCGCCCCGCGCGTCACCGTCAGCCTGGATTCGACGAATCCCGAAAAGTTCGCGAAGATCACGCGCACGCCGCGCTCCTACGAGAAAGTGATGGCCGGCATTGACGCTGCCCTGGAAGCGGGTTTGCGCCCGGTGAAAGTGAACATTGTTCTGGTGCGCGGCTTCAACGACGACGAGATCGCGGAATTCGCGCGCTTGGCGCGCCGCCGAAATATCCTGGTGCGATTTATTGAGTTCATGCCGCTCGATGCCGACCACGCCTGGAGGCGCGAACTGGTGATTACGGCGAAGGAAATTGTGGACGCCATCCAGCCCGTGTTTCCGCTCGTGGAAATCCCACGCCACTCACCCAGTGAGACGGCGCTACGTTACCGGTTCGCAGACGGCCAGGGCGAGCTTGGCATCATCGCGCCCGTTTCGATTCCTTTTTGCGGGCAGTGCAGTCGCATCCGCGTGACGGCTGACGGCAAGCTGCGCACTTGCCTTTTCTCGCTGCGCGAGCACGACGTGCGGCACCTGGTCCGCAACGGCGCCACCGACCAGGATATCGCGAGGTTCATGGAAAAAGCCGTGCACCAGAAGGAGCCCGGCCACCGCATCAACGAGCCGGATTTCGTTCAGCCTTCGCGCACCATGGTTTACATCGGAGGGTGAGGCTTCCGCGGAGACTCGACCCCCGACCTGCAGGGAAACGACCTGTATTGCTGTTTGGGTGACCGCCGTTCAACCCCCGACCGCGCAGGCAGGTACGGGGGATGGCTTTTGTGCCCTGCAAGGGCACAAGACAATAGCCGGGGGCAACGCCCCCGGGAAGGTCGTCAGGGGAGAGTCGACCCTGCAAGGGTCGTACAGCGAGTGCGTTGCAGGGTGGCCGATGCCAACCTGAACCGCATGTGACCCCTTAAGGGTCTCGGGTAAGGGGTGGCTAGTCTTCCGGGGGCGTTGCCCCCGGCTATTATATCGATCCCCTCCGGGGATCAGGCCTGGTGAGGAATGAGAGGCCCTTGCGTCAGAACCACCACGCGACCGAGGTTCCTCGGCAGCACGGCGCTTCTTAAGCTAAGATATACGCAGGGCGATTATGGCCACGGCAACTGTGGATTTGCTTCCCGAGACCTACGTTGAGCTCTCCGCGCCGGAGCTCGCGGAGCGCATCGCGGGCGCTAAGGCGCAACTCGGCTCGCGGCTTGTGATCTTGGGGCACCATTATCAGCGCGACGAGGTCGTGAAGTTCGCTGACTACCGCGGCGATTCGCTGCGCCTTTCGCAGCTCGCTGCCAGTCGCCAGGAGGCGGAATACATCGTGTTCTGCGGTGTGCATTTCATGGCGGAGAGCGCTGACATCCTGAGCGGTGAGCAGCAAATCGTAATTCTTCCCGACCTGCACGCCGGCTGCTCCATGGCGGACATGGCAAACCTCGAGCAAGTGGAAGTCTGCTGGGAAACGCTGCAGGCGGTGAATAGTGGCAAAATCGTGCCCGTCACTTACATCAACTCCACCGCGGCCATCAAGGCTTTCGTGGGGAGGAATGGCGGCGCGGTCTGCACCTCTTCGAACGCCCGCAAGATCATGCAGTGGGCGCTCGCGCGCGGCGAAAAGGCACTGTTCCTGCCCGATGAGCACCTAGGCCGCAACACGGGCTACCGGCTGGGGATTCCCCTGGCAAAGATGGCGGTGTGGAATCCGCAGGAAGAGAACGGCGGGCTCACGGACGACGCGATTCGCGACGCGCGCGTTTACTTGTGGAAGGGTCACTGCTCCGTGCATCAGCGTTTTCGTCCGGAGCACGTGGAGCGTGTGCGCAAAGCCTGCCCGGGCATCCGGGTCATCGCGCACCCCGAGTGCTCGTGGGAGGTTTGCGAGTTGGCCGATGAGGTGGGCTCGACGGAATACATTCTGAAGCGCATCGTGGAAGCGCCGCCGGCGAGCGCCTGGGCCGTAGGCACAGAAATTCACATGATCCGCCGGCTGGCCAAGGAGCACCCGGACCGGCTGGTCGTCTCGCTCGACGATTGTGTTTGCATGTGCAGCACCATGTACCGGATCTCGCCGCAGCATCTCTGCTGGACGCTGGAGAGCCTGCTGTCCGGTCAGGTCGTCAACCGCGTGAGCGTCGATCCCGAGACCAAGCGCTGGGCGCTCGACGCTCTGAATCGCATGCTCGAAATCAAGTAAACGCGCGAGGTGCGCGCGCGGAAATGTGCGTGCAGGCTGGGGGGCGGCACGCCGGCTAAGACTTTTGCGCCCGCTTTGCCTCGCTGGATCGTATGGCCGAGAAATACTTCGATCGTCGCGAAGCGGAAGAACTTCTCCCCAGGATCGCGCCCTGGCTCGAGAAGGCGCGCGGTGAGAAGCAGAAGATCGATGCCTTCAAGACTGAGCTGACGCAGGCCGCTTCCCGCATCATGGTGCTGGGCGGCACGTTCCCGCCTTTTGCCGAGCTGCTGCGGCAAAAATCCGAGCATGACGAGGCCACGGCGCGCTTGGTGGAAATCGTCAACAGGATTCAGGAAACCGGGTGCTTGGTGAAAGACCTCGACTTGGGGCTGGTGGATTTCCCCAGCCTGCTCGAGGGCGAAGAGGTTTACCTGTGTTGGAAACTCGGCGAGGAGCACATCGCCTTCTGGCACGGCATTGACGAGGGATTCGCCGGGCGCAAGCCGCTCGGCGAACCCGGTGCGGGCCACACGCCGCCGCAAGGCCCCAAGGTGCAGTAGGGGTACGGCTTGCCGTGCGCTCTCGTAGAGGCATCGGCTGGAAAGATGGTAGCGCAACCTGTCCCGGCGAAGTCGGGAGCCCTTCCCCTACAGGCGCTGTCCCCGCTGACACGAGCGAAAACGTCCCATGAGCCCTGAGAGCCCCGGCAACGAACTCGCGCAGGCCGCGAGCGCCTATCTGCGCTCCGCCGCGCATCAACCCATCGATTGGCGGGAGTGGGGCGACGCCGCCTTCGCGCAGGCGCGACAGCAGGACAAACCTATCCTGCTCGACATCGGCGCCGTCTGGTGCCACTGGTGCCACGTGATGGATCGCGAGAGTTACGAGAACGCAGAGGTGGCGCGCATCATCAACGAGTCGTTCATTCCGGTGAAGGTCGATCGGGACGAACGCCCCGATATCGACGCGCGCTACCAGACGGCAGTGAGCGCCCTGACCGGCCAGGGCGGTTGGCCGCTTACGGCGTTCCTCACTCCGGACGGCCAGCCTTTTTACGGCGGCACCTATTTTCCTCCCGACGACCGCGCCGACCGCCCGGGCATGAAGCGCCTGCTGGAAGCCATCGCGCACAACTACCGGGCGCACCGCGAGCAGATCCACGACAGCGCGGCGAAGATTGCGGAGGCCGTCAGCCAGGCGGAGCGCTTTGAGGAGGGTCCGGGCGCGGCCAACGAAGACGTGGTGAAGGCCATCGGGGAGAACATCGGCGATATGTTCGATGCGCAATACGGCGGCTTCGGCCAGGCGCCCAAGTTCCCGCACCCCAGCGCCCTCGATTTGCTCCTCGACGCTTACCTCCAAACCCACCAGGAGAGGCTGCTGACGATCGTCACCACGACGCTCGAGCACATGGGCCGGGGAGGTGTTTACGACCAGATCGGCGGCGGCTTCCACCGCTACTCGGTGGACGAACGCTGGATCGTGCCCCACTTCGAGAAGATGTCTTACGACAACGCCGGCCTACTGGGGAATTACTTGCGCGCCTATCAGCTTACCGGCAACGAGTTCTTTCGCGAGATCGCCCAGGGGATTCTCTCCTTTGTCGAAAATGTGCTCTCCCATCCCGAGGCGGGCTTCTACGCCAGCCAGGACGCCGACTACAGCCCGGACGACGACGGCGACTACTTCACCTGGACACAGGATGAATTGCACGCCGTGCTCGACGAGCGCGAGGCTCGCGTCGCGGCCCTCTACTACCAGATCGACCCGCAAGGCGAGATGTACCACAACCCCGCGAAGAACGTGCTGTTCATCGACCAGCCGCTCGACGCCATTGCGGCGCGCCTGCAGCTCGGGGAGGCGGAGGTCGCGGCAATCCTCGGGCGCGCCCGGCAGAAGATGTTCGACGCACGCGCCAAGCGCCCCACGCCGTTCGTTGACAAGACGATTTATGTGGGGTGGAACGGCATGATGATCTCTGCCCTGTTGGAAGCGTACCGGGTTCTGGATGTGGAAGGTGCGCGTGACCGCGCGCTGGCTACGCTCAACATGCTGGTGGCCAAAGCTTACGATCCGTCGAAGGGCATGTTCCACAGCCTGGTTGACGGCGCGCCCCGCATCGAAGGCTTGCTCGAAGATCAGGTCTTCATTATCGCCGCGCTTCTCGACGCCTTTGAGGTCACCGGAACGCGCTTCTACTTCGACCGTGCACTCGAGCTCATGGAAATCACCCTGCGCCGCTTCTGGGACGGGGAAGCGGGGGGATTTTTCGACACCGCCCAGGACCTGACCGACCGCCACGGCAGCCTCACGATGCAACGCAAGCCGTTTCAGGATTCACCCACGCCTGCCGCGAATGCGGTCGCCGCCCTGGTGCTTGATCGCCTCGACGGGCTCGCGGACCGCGAAGATTTCGGTGCGAAGGCGGAGGCGACGCTCGCGCTCTTCGCACCCAAGGCCGTCCAGTACGGCCTGTTCGCGGCCACTTACGGCCTGGCGCTCATCCATCACCTGCGCGTGCCGGTGGACATCGTCGTGGTGGGCCGCGCCGCCGACGAGCGCACCTCAGACCTCCTCCGCGCCGCTTACCAGGCGCGGCGCGCCGGCAAGCACGTCTTCGCCTTCGACCCCCGCGTCGTGCACGAGCGAGAGCTCCCTGGCGGCTTCGCGGCCACCCTGCCGGACCTGCCCTTTGACGGCGGGCCCGTGGCGCTGGTCTGCGAGGGCTCGACGTGTCACCCGCCCGTCCAGACGCCCGCAGCCCTGCGGGAGTTGCTCGCCCCAGCGCCCGCCTGACCCGCCGAACGACATCGGGTAGCGTTCGTAGCGCCGGCATCCTGCCGGCGTCCCGCGCTGCGCGGGCGCTCGCGATGGCCGGCGGTTGTTGCACCCTAGCACCCCGGGGCCACAACTTGCGGAAGCTGCTGCGCGGTTGTACACTGAATTTTCAGGGTCAGTCCATCAGAAAGCGAGGTCGTCCTATGTTGTCTCCAACTCGCACCGAGTGGGTCCGCAAGCGCACTGGTCCCATCGTGACGCAGATGCATTACGCTCGCCAGGGTATCATCACCGAAGAAATGGAGTACGTGGCGAAGCGCGAGAGCCTGCCTGCCGAAACCGTGCGGGACGAAGTGGCGCGCGGGCGCATGATTATTCCCGCCAACGTTCGGCACGTCGAACTCGAGCCCATGGCGATTGGGGTCGCCGCGAAGTGCAAGATCAACGCCAACATCGGCAACTCCGCCAGCGCCTCGAACACCGACCAGGAACTCGAGAAACTGCACACCGCGGTACACTACGGCGCGGACACGGTGATGGATCTTTCCACCGGCGGCAACATTCACGACATTCGCGAAACGATTCTGCGCGCGAGTCCCGTCCCCGTCGGCACCGTGCCCATCTATGAAGGCCTGGCGCGCGTGGCGCGCGTGCGCGACCTCACCCCTGAAATCATGCTGGAAGTGATCGAAGAACAGGCGGCGCAAGGCGTCGATTACATGACCATTCACGCCGGCGTGCTGCGCGAGCACATTCCGCTCACGCGCCAGCGCATCACCGGCATCGTCAGCCGCGGCGGCGCCATCCTGGCGCAGTGGTGCGTGGAGAACAACCAGCAGAATTTCCTCTACACGCACTTTGAGGACATCTGCAGGATCTTTCAGAAATACGACGTCTCCTTTTCGCTCGGCGACGGCCTGCGGCCCGGCTGCCTGGCCGACGCCAGCGACGAGGCGCAGTTCGCGGAACTGAAAACCCTGGGTGAGCTCACCAAGAAGGCCTGGGAATACGACGTGCAGGTGATGATCGAAGGTCCCGGCCACATTCCCCTGGACCAGATCAAGCTCCAGGTCGACAAGGAAGTGGAGCTTTGCCACGAAGCGCCCTTCTACACGCTCGGTCCGCTCGTCACCGACATCGCTCCCGGCTACGACCACATCACCTCGGCGATCGGCGCGGCCATGATCGGCTGGCACGGCGCAGCCATGCTCTGCTACGTCACTCCCAAGGAGCATCTGGGGCTGCCCAACAAAGACGACGTCCGCCAGGGCATCATCGCTTACAAGATTGCCGCCCACGCTGCGGACGTGGCCCGGCACCGCCCCGGCGCCCGCGACCGCGACGACGCGCTCAGCTACGCGCGCTTCCTCTTCGATTGGAACCGGCAGTTCCAGCTATCGCTCGATCCTGAAACGGCGCGTTCCATGCACGACGAAACTCTTCAGGACGAGTACTACAAAGAAGCCGCGTTCTGCTCCATGTGCGGCCCCAAGTTCTGCTCCATGAACACTACGCAGGTCATGGAAAAGCACCTGGGGCTCGACCAGAAACAGCGCGAACAAAAGTTTGTGGAGTTGTTGACGAAAGTGCAGAGCTGAGGCCCGTCAGTTCCGCAATCATTGTCGGGAGAGTTGGGAAGAAACAGACTTGGCAGCCGGCATGGTTGTAGCTGGAGGGAATCTCAAGGTGAGCCCGCCGAATGAAGTTCAGTGAATTGGTGCGGCGGTTGGAGCGCGAGGGATTCAGGCTCGTGAGGGAAAAGGGTTCAATCCGGTATTACACAAAACCCGGAGTGTCCCGCTTGATTCGCATTGACTTCCATGGCTCGAAAGAGGTACCGACCGGTACCTGTCACGCTATAATGGAAGCTGCCGGAATAAAAGGCAGCGAGGAACGATGATTAACTTGAAATACTCTCTGACCATCGAAGCCACCGAGGACCCCAATTTCTTTGGATTCTACTCGCCTGACCTCGAGGGCTTTACAGGAATCGGCAACTCGATCGAGGATTGCCTATATAAGGCCCGCTGGGGGATGGAGGAGCACGTCGCCCTCTTGCGCGAGCGTGGCTTGCCGGTTCCGGCGCCAGCGGTTGACCCCAAGGTTGTGATACAGAATGCAGGACCACTAAAGCCCGTGGCACCCTAGCCGGGCAATGCGCCGGCTGATTTGCAAAGGGCGCTGAGGTTCAGACGCGGGCGAGCAGAAGCCCGTCGAGTTGTTGACCAAAGTGCAGCAGTGAGTTTTGCCGTTCGGACGCCCTACGGCCCCTCCGAGCGGCAATTGATCAGGGCTTGATCGCAAATTGAATATTATCGCGGGTCGGGTTGCGCCTCGCGCGGAGAGGTGTCTGGCTCCGGCGAGGACGGCTGGAACCGGATTCCTCTGCGATTGATTTTTGTCCGCAGGGACATCTGCATGTTGGCCCGCAATGCCGAGACTGGCCGCGGTCATAAATTCGTCACTCTATTTCCAAGGAGGATGTTCAATGAGCCAAACAACAGCACGAGAGGTCGTTAGAAGTCCACAGGTGAAAACAGCCGGAACGGCCGCACCTGCCGCAACCATGCCCAATCCCTCGCGGATATTCCAGACGTTCAACGCCTTCCAGCAGACCGCAGCTCTAAGGGCCGCTATTGAACTTGACGTTTTCACCGCCATTGGTGACAGACAGACCACGGTCGAGCAAATCGCGCAACGCGCCAGAGCTTCCGAGCGCGGCGTTCGAATCCTCTGTGATTACCTGACGGTGCTGGGCTTCCTCACGAAGAACCAGACTCATTACGGCCTGGCTCCGGACGCGGCCATGTTTCTCGACCGCGGCTCGCCCGCCTACATGGGGAGCGCCACGCGGTTCCTGGACGCACCGGAGATGGTGAGGGCCTATGATCACCTGGCCGACGCAGTCCGCAAAGGCGGCACGGTGATGGGCGAAGAGGGAACACTGGGCGCCGATAACCATCTGTGGGTGGAATTCGCGCGCTCCATGTCGCCCCTGATGATGCAGCCGGCGGAGGCCATCGCCCAATTGGTGGGCGCCGGCAAAAGCGAGAAATGCCGGGTGCTGGATATCGCCGCCGGCCACGGCCTGTTCGGCATCAATATTGCCCGGCACAACCCGCAAGCCGAGATCGTGGCGCTCGACTGGCCGAACGTCCTGGAAGTGGCCAAGGAAAACGCTCGGAAGTCTGGTGTCGAATCCCGCTACGCGACGATCCCCGGAAGCGCCTTCGACGCCGAACTGGGCAATGGCTACAACTTGGTCTTGCTTACGAACTTCTTGCACCATTTCGATCCGCCCACTTGCGAGAGGCTCTTGCGCAGAGTTCACGCCGCCCTCGTTCCGGGCGGCCGCGTGGTGACACTGGAGTTCGTGCCCAACGACGACCGCGTCACGCCCCCCGAAGCTGCGACCTTCAGCATGATCATGCTGGGCACGACCCCGCAGGGCGACGCTTACACTTACGCGGAATTCGAGCGGATGTTCCGCAACGCGGGCTTCACACGTAGCGAGCACTTCCGGCAGCAGCCCATGCCGGAGTCGGTGATCATCTCCTACAAGTGACGCCGCAGGTGCGGACAGTTGATTCACGGTCGAGCAAAAAGGCGACGCGCCGGGGTACAACCTTGTGCGACACTATCCTGGACATGACCATGCCGGACCGGGCGTCAGAAGTGCGGCTTCAGGAGGAATTTAACCGCTGGGCCGAGGAGGGGCGCGGCGAAGGGATGGAGGAGCATCACCTTCCCATCGTCGAGCCCACCCTCGCGCTCATGGACCTGCAACCGGCCGATTGCGTCCTCGACGTGGGCTGCGGGAGCGGCTGGCTGGTCCGGCGGCTCGCCGCGAGTGTCCCGGGCGGGCAGGTCGTCGGCATCGATGTGTCCGATGAAATGATCCGCCGCGCGCAGCTTGCCTGCGCCGGCATCCCCAACGTCAAATTCCTGCACGGAACCGCGGAGCAAATCCCGGCGCTGGCGGACTCCTTCACCAAGGTTCTCTCCGTCGAGTCCGCCTATTACTGGCCCGACCCGGAGCGCGGCATCGGCGAAATCTTTCGCGTGTTGCGCCCGAGCGGCTCGGCCTGGATTTTGATCAACTACTACCGCGACAATCCCTACTGCCACCAGTGGGGGGTCCTGTACTCCATCCCCACGCATCTGCTCTCGGCCGCGGAATGGCAGGAACGCTTCAGCGCTGCCGGTTTCCGCCCAGTGAGCCATCGCCGCATTCCTGACCGCTCTCCTAGTCCCGAGGTTTACACCGGCCGCTGGTTCCGCGACGCCGACGAGATGCGCCGCTTCAAGGCTGAAGGCGCCCTGCTCGTCACGGGCACAAAACCCACTCGGCCGTAACAGACGAGCTTTCGGTAGTTCTCCCGTCGCGAAACCGCAGCTATAATCGTCCCTGGAAAGATTCCGATTATCCGCTGGTCATCTGGGCGTGATCCCGGCGGGTCTCAGGTGGGTCTGTTCCGGGATAGAGGTTGCGCTTGCTCGAGCGGTGGAACTCTTGGCTGGCGAATCACTCGCGGTGGGCTGCGGCACTTCTCTGCCTGCTCACGTTCGTCGTCTTTGGGGGAACGCTCGCGGGCCAGTTCGTCTTCGACGATATTCCCCAGGTCCTCGAAAACCCCTTTGTCACCAACCCGAGTTTCTGGCGCAGGATATTTCTCGGCTCCGTCTGGTCGTTTCGCGGCTCCGGCGAGCACGATAATTTCTACCGGCCGCTGCAGTTCCTTACGTACTGGCTCTTGTATCGCGCCGGCGGACCCAACCCTGCGCTGTTTCACCTCTTCCAACTGCTCCTGTGCGCCGTGAGCGTATGGCTGGTCTATCGGCTGGGGCGGGAATTGCTTGGCAACGACCTCGCGGCGTTTGGCGGCGCATTGCTCTGGGGTCTGCACCCGCAGCGCGTGGAAACGGTGGCGTGGGTCTCGGCCTTGCCGGACGCCGGCGCGGCCTGCTTCAGCGTATTGGGTTTCCTGCTCTTCCTCCGCGCCGAGCACGCCGCAGACGCTCGCCTCAGGCATTACGCGCTCGCGGCTCTCGCGTACTTCCCAGCGCTCTTCTTCAAGGAGTCGGCGCTGAGTTTTCCTCTGCTCGTTCTGGTTTATTGGTTCTTCCTACCTGGCGACTCAGGGTGGAAACACAAGGCGATTCGCTGGCTGCCTTTTGCAGCGGCGGTCGCGGTCTACCTGGCGATTCGCATCAGCATTCTGGGTAGCTTCTCGCGGGGGCCGGAAGCCTTCCAGATCACGCGGCAGATGCTCGCGGCTGCGTTTGGACTTCTCGGACAGCATGCGAAACTGTTCTTCTGGCCTGTGCACTTGAGCGCTTTCCGCGTCTTCGACCTCACCCCAAGCCTGCATTCCTTCTGGCCGTGGCTCGCGCTCCTGGTGCTTGCCATCGCGCTGCTGGCGCGCCGGCGCGAACCGATTCTGGGCTTCCTGATTTTCTGGTGGGTGGTGACTCTGCTGCCGTGCCTGGACGTTCGCTTGGTG
>JAIQEZ010000044.1 GCA_020073545.1 Terriglobia bacterium
AACAAGCTGATCCGCACCTCGCGCCAGCTCGTGCAGGAGTACGGGCGCGAGCCGACCTCGGAAGAAATCGCCAAGCGGATGGAAATCCCCGTGGCGAAGGTGCGCAAGGTGCTGAAAATCGCCCAGGAGCCCATTTCCCTCGAAACGCCCATCGGGGAAGAGGAAGATTCGCACTTGGGCGACTTCATCGAGGACCGCGGGGTGATTTCGCCCGCCGAAGCGGTCATCAACATCAACCTCAAAGAGCAGACAGAATCGGTTCTGAAAACCCTGACGCCGCGCGAGGAGAAGGTGATCAAGATGCGCTTCGGCCTCGACGACGGCAGCGAGCACACCCTGGAAGAGGTCGGGCAGAGCTTCGCTGTGACGCGCGAACGCATCCGTCAGATCGAAGCCAAGGCCCTGCGCAAGCTGCGTCACCCCTCGCGCAGCCGAAAACTGCGGGCCTTCCTGGACGCCACGGTGCGGGAGTAGTCTGGGGCAGGGACAAGTGGCGAGTGGCGAGCAGACAAGCAAGAAACAGAGCGTAGGGCGATTCGATAATTCGGCTTCCTCCACCGTTTGCTGGTCACTTGTGACTCATCACTTTCTTGCTTGGCGGTTCTGCCTCCATGAAGACGTGCCCGTACTGCGGTCACTCCAACGACGCTCACGTGACGGTATGCCGCAATTGCGACAGTCCCTTCCTGGCGACGCCCGGGACCGTCTATTCAGGCCATGCGTATCTGGTCGGTCCGAGGCGTGCCCGCCAACTGCGCTCCCGGGCGCTCTCCATGATCGTCCTGGGCTTGCTGATCAAGGTTTACTGGGGCGGCTACGGACCGTGGCCGGTGATCGACTATGAGCCCTTTGCTCATATTCGCCCGTGGCTGGAGCCTCTGCTTCTTTTCGGCGGGATCGCGCTCTACCTGCTGGGCTGGATTGCACGGTTCGTTTGATTCTCTGCGACCAACTGCTGGTGATTTCGTAGGGCCGCCCCTCGGGGCGGCCTAGGCCGGGGCAACCTGTTCCGGCGAAGTTGGGAGTCGCAGCCCTGCATACGGTGCAGCGCTGGCGCCCGGCTTTTCTGAAACCTGCAAGGGCTCTGGCCCGTACAATAGTCCTGCTTGCCTTGCATCAAGCTGGTACTTTCATGCGAGAGACGCAGGTTGTACTCTGAAAAACGAAGCAGGCCTCGCAGCCGACCGCGGACGGGGTGCTCCCCGAACTTGGCGGCGGGCTTGCTTCCTGGCCACGTTGCTCGACGCGCGGGCAGCGGTCGGACTCACTAAGGAGTGAATCATGAGCGACACAATGGTAGCGCCTCCCGGGCCGGAAGAGCTGCCGGCCGACTCTTTCCTGAACCGTGCGCTGGGGATTTTCATCTCGCCGGGGCCTACGTTCGAGTCGATTGTGCGCCGGCCAAACTTCCTGGCGCCTTTGATTACGGCTATCGTCGCGGCCGTCACGGTGACGGAAGTGATGCTGGACAGGGTCGGAATAGATCGGATCGTGCGCCAGTCGCTCGAGCTCAGCGGCCGCGCCTCCAGGATGACCGCAGACCAGATGGACCAAGCCGTTCGCCAAGCTGGTACAATCACTGCCGTCCTGGCGCGGGCTGCAGGGTTGCTGGCCCCGCCGATCTATTTGCTCATCATCGCCGCGCTGGGCTTGCTCATTGTCAACACCATTTTTGGAGCGACAACGAATTTCAAGGTGAGCTTCTCCGTCACCTGCTATGCCTACTTGGTTGGCTTGGTGGGCGCCGTGCTGGGCCTGGTCGTGATCCTCTTCGGTGACCTCGAGCAGTTCAATCCACAGAACTTCATGCCCAGCAACCTCGGGTTTTTCCTGAACCCGCGGGAGACCTCGAAGCCGCTTTACACGATCGCCAGTTCGTTTGACATTTTCACGACGTGGTTTCTCATTCTGGCCGCCTTGGGGCTTTCCACCGCGGCGGCGAAGAAGGTTCGGCCCCTTCCGATTTTCCTCACTTACCTGGGGATGTGGGTGATCTGGGTGCTGGGCAAGACGGGTCTGGCCATGCTGACGGGATGAAGAGCAGGTGTTAGGTGCTAGGTCCTGGGTGTTAGTCGCTGGCGAAAACCCAGGTCCTACGCCAGGACCTAGCACCCAGAACTTAGCCCCTGAAACCTGGGGCCTGACACCTGACACCTGAAGCACCGCATGCCCATCCAGTTTGAGATTGTCGCTCAAGACAAGGTCACACGCGCCCGGGCGGGATTGCTGCACACCCCGCACGGCGCCGTGGAGACACCTGTGTTCATGCCCGTGGGCACAGGGGGCACGGTCAAGGGCATGAGGCAAGAGGACCTCGAGACCCTGGGCGTCCAAATCCTGCTCGCCAACACCTATCACCTCTATCTTCGTCCCGGGCACGAACTGATTCGCGACGCCGGCGGGCTGCACCGCTTCATGGCCTGGCCGCGGCCCATCCTGACGGACAGCGGGGGCTTTCAGGTGATGAGCCTGAAGCCGCTGGGCCGTGTGACGGAAGACGGCGTGTGGTTTCGCTCACACCTGGATGGCTCCGCGCACTTTCTCTCGCCCGAGCGCGCTGTGGAAATCCAGTTGGCGCTGGGCGCGGATATCATCATGACGCTTGACGAGTGCGTCGAATATCCGGCCAGCCGCGAAACGCTCCACCGCGCGGTGAGCTTAACGACGCGCTGGGCAGAGCGCGCGAAGCGGGCCTTCGCGAGTGGTTCGGGATTCGGGATTGGGGATTTGGATTCCGAACCCCCAACTGCGAATCCCGAATTCCGCGCCCCGAACCCCGCGTTGTTCGGCATCGTGCAGGGCGGGACGGACAAGGACCTGCGCCGCCAGAGCGCTGAGGCGTTGCTGGACCTGGATTTTGAAGGCTACGCGCTGGGCGGGCTTTCCGTGGGCGAGCCGAAATCGGAGATGTACGACGTGGCGGAGTTCACCGCGGAGCTTCTGCCGCGCGAGCGGCCGCGCTACCTGATGGGCGTGGGCACCCCGGAGGATCTGGTGGAGTGCGTGGCGCGCGGCATCGACCTGTTCGATTGCGTCCTGCCCACGCGCAACGCTCGCAATGCCTGTGCGTTTACTTCTGAGGGCAAAGTCATCCTCAAGAACGCCCGCTATGCGCGGGACGAACGGCCGCTCGATCCCGCCTGCACGTGCGCAGTCTGCCGCCGCTACTCACGTCATTACCTCCGCCATCTGTTCGTTTCCGGCGAAATGCTCGGCGCGATCCTAGCGACGCACCACAACCTCCACTTTTACCTTGACACTATGCGCAAAATCAGGCAGTCTCTCCTGCTTGGAGAGTTCGCGGAATTCCACGCTAGGGTGCGCGCGGGACCTTAAACGCTTTCATTCCTGAAGCGAATCCGGAAAGCCCGAACCCACCAAATCCCGTCTTTCAGCGGCGGGGTTTTTCATCCCAATCCGTAAGATTCACGGCTCGACCTTGATCGAGTGCCTGTTTGTCAACCCCGTCGTTCTGGCGGCGGACCCCGGCATGGGGGGTGCGCTTACCCAGTTCCTTCTCCTTTTTGCACCTCTCTTTGCGATTTGGTACTTTCTGGTCATCCGGCCGCAACAGCAGCAGCGCAGGAAACTCCAGAGCATGCTCGGCAGCCTGAAAACGGGCGACCGCGTGGTGACCAGCGGCGGCATTTACGGGACCATCGTGGGCTTCCGCAATGGCGTGGTGCAATTGCAGATTGCCAACCAGGTGAAGGTCGATGTGGCGCGCTCTGCCATTACGGGACTCGCCACCGAGGAGGCAACGGGATCGGGCAAGCAGGAGAAACCTCGGGGTTAGGGATTCGGGACTCGGGATTAGGGTTTCGGTATCGGGTCCCGATTCCCTAATCCCGAACCCCGAGTCCCGGGAGTTTGCATGGAAACCAAGATCCGCGGGCGACTCATTCTCATTGGCGTGATCGTTGTTCTGTGTATCGTGGGAGTCATGGGTCTCCCCAAGAACGTGCAGGAACTGCAGGACAACATCCACAACCGCATCCGACTGGGGCTGGACCTGAAAGGCGGGACGCACCTGATCCTGCAGGTGCAGGTCGAGGATGCCGTGAACATCACGGCCGACCAGGTGCTGGAGCGGCTGAAGGATGAGCTCAAAGCGAAAAACATCCCTTACGCGGATGTTCAGAAGAACGATGACACCGCTGCCAACCCCCCCATGCACCGGATCATTATCAAGGGCATTCCCCAGGGAAAATCTGCAGATTTGCAGGCCCTGGTCGGCGAGCAATTCTCCGACTGGGAGCTGGCGCGGGTTCCCGGCGATGAGGCGGCGCGGTTGCTGACGCTCAAGACCACCGCTGCGGCGGCCCTCCGCAACCAAGCGTTGATGCAGGCCATGGATACCATCCGCCGGCGCATTGATGCGCTGGGAGTGACGGAACCCACCATCGCCGAGTACGGCCAGAGCGATTTCGAATTGGTGGTGCAGTTGCCGGGCGTGGATGACCCGACCCGCGTGAAGGACATCATCCAGTCTACCGCGCTCCTGGAGCTGAAACTCGTCCAGGATGGGCCTTATCCCTCGCGCGAAGCGGCGCTCGCCGCCCACGGCGGAGTGCTGCCTCCTGACACGCAACTGACGCCCGGCCCCACCGGCCAGAACGGCCAGGAGACCTACTATGTGGTGAATCGCATTGCGGCGGTTACCGGGCGCGATTTGAGCGGCGCGGACCCCTCGCATGACCAAGCCGGACGGCCCAGCGTAAACTTCACGCTCACCCGCGATGGCGCCGCGCGCTTCGGGCGCGTGACGGGCGCCAACATCGGGAAGCTCCTCGCGATCGTTCTGGATAACCGCGTCTTCGATGCCCCGGAAATTCACGGCCAAATCTTTGACCGGGGTGAGATCACCGGCGGCGGCTTCACTCCACAGAAGGCGCAGGACTTGGCTTTGGTGTTGCGCTCCGGCGCCCTGCCCGCCTCGATCAAATATCTCTCGGAAGAGACGGTGGGACCCTCGCTGGGGGCGGATTCCATTCGTCACGGCGTGATTGCCTCGATTGTGGGCTTACTCGCAGTAATGGGTTTCATGTTGGTTTATTATCGCGGCGCGGGAATCAACGCGAACGTGGCGCTGGTGCTGAATTTGCTCATTCTTGTCGCTGCGCTGGGCTATTTTGGCGCGGTTTTGACCTTGCCGGGCATCGCCGGGGTCATTCTCACGGTCGGCATGGGTGTGGACTCGAACGTGCTCATCTTCGAAAGAATTCGTGAAGAATTGAGGCTGGGGAAGGCTGTTGGGGCGGCGGTCGCGGCCGGATTCGAGCAGGCTTTCCGTACGATTATTGACACTCACGTCACTACCGTGGTTTCCGCTATGATCCTTTTCGCCTTCGGAACCGGGCCCATCCGCGGTTTTGCCGTGACCTTGACGATTGGCTTGATCGCCAATCTGTTCACCTCGGTCTTCGTCTCCAGGGTGATCTTCGACCATGGTCTGTCGCGGCGTGAGAAGGGTGAGGCGCTGAGCATCTAGAAAATTCGGGAACTTGCCGCGCGGCTGCGGTGTCAATTTCATCGGCGAGGTCTGGAAGCAATCCATGGAGTTTTTCCACGAACCAAAGATTGACTGGATGGGAATAAAGTGGTATTTCATCTGCCTCTCTTTGGCCCTGGCGCTGGCGGGGATTGTCTCGATGGCGGTTCACCGGGGATTGGTTTACGGGATTGATTTCCGTGGCGGCACGCTCGTTTACGTAAAGTTCGCGCAGGCTCCCAACCTCGATGCGATCCGGCGGCATTTGGACCAGCAGAACCTGCGGAACGCCACGATTCAGGGGTTTGGGGCTCCGGGGGATCACGAAGTGATTATCGGGCTCGATCTGCAGACCACGACTTCCAGCGACACCCTGGACACCGGCAAACGGGCGATCATCGCGGGTCTGTCGGGTCTCTATGGCGAGGGCCCGGCAGGCAAGGCCGACTTCAACAACTCGAGCCCCCAGACCGTGGCGGAACGCCTGACCGCCGCCGACCCCTTGGGGATCGGATCCAGAGGTCTGGACGCTGCGACCAAGACCTATCGCGATCTTGCCGAAGCCATAGTCAACTACCGGAACTCACCACCGCGCAGCGGCCTGATAGCGGGTCTCGGGGAACTGCGCAACGTAAAGGGCGTCACCCCGGGAGTGATCTCGGCGATGTCGAACGACTTCTACTTGTCCAGCTACGCCGTCACGAACACGAAAATCGTGGGGCCGAAGGTGGGCACGGATCTGCGTCGTCAGGCCCTGTATGTGACGCTGGCGGGGCTGGGCGCGATGTTAATTTACATTTGGTTTCGCTTTGAGTTAATCTATGGGGTGGCTGCGGTGGTCGCCACTTTCCACGACGTCATTATCACGCTCGGATTTTTCTCCTTGCTGAATAAGGAAATTACCCTGACGGTCATCGCAGCCTTGCTGACGCTGGTGGGCTACTCCATGAATGACACGATCGTGGTCTTCGATCGCATTCGGGAGAACGTGCACATGAACAAGCGCGAGGAATTCAGCAGCCTCGTGAACCATAGCATCAACCAGACGCTCAGCCGGACCATCCTGACCTCGGGTTTGACTTTCCTGGCCGTTCTCTCTCTCTTTCTGTTCGGGGGTGAAGTCATCCACGGCTTCGCTTTCGCGCTGGTGGTGGGAGTGATCATTGGCACTTATTCCTCCATTTTCATTGCCAGCCCCATCGTGGTGTATTTTTACCAGCGCTTCACCAAGGGGGGAGCAGGTCAGAGGGTCAAGGTCTCGGGCGAGATCCCGCTCCGCCCCGCTACGGGCGGCCGGGCGGCCTCACGTTGATTTGGAATGTGGCCAGTTTTTGAGGAGGCGATAATCCATGTTTGAAAACACCTTGCTGGAGTCCTCGCCTAGTGCTGCGCCAGTCTTGAAACCCTGGCATTGGCTCCTCTCGATTGCCATGTGCGTGCTGGTTTTCTTGGCAGGGTTTTTCTTGCTGCCCGTGGTTTCGTTCGGGGTCGAGGAAAAGGTGATCGTGGCGCAGTCAGTTATCTTGGGCGTGGTGCTCGGCAGCTTTACCCTGATACTTTGTTACGTAGGGGCGGACGCGGGGCGCTACGGGTTCAGCCGCGGCATTTGGTTTACCGTCACCCTGCTGTTGAACCTCGTGGGCTTCATTGTTTACTTGACTTACACGGCGGCCAAAACGGGGAACTGGAAGCGCGCAACCCTTCCCATTGCGTACATCTTTGAGGCCATCATTATCGCCATGACGATGCTGTACCCGCTTATCTATACGGAGGCGCTGCCTAGGGCGCAGTTGATGACTTTCCTGTCGGCTCCCCCGCCTCCACCGCCGCCGCCACCCCCGCCGGCCGCCGCTGCCCCCAGGATCATCAGGAGAATGACTGCCGAAGACATCATGCGAGCTCCCACCGTTATTCCCCGGACCATCGCGCAGATCAAGGACGAGGAGCCGCCTCCCAGCGCCATCGGCGTGGTGGGTGGCGTGCCGGGCGGCGTGCCGGGAGGCCAGATGGGCGGTGTCATCGGGGGCGTCATCGGTGGCATGCTCTCCGCCGCGCCTCCTCCTCCTCCTCCGAAGGCGGCAGCTCCCAAGCGCATCCGCGTCGGTGGTCAAGTGGAAGCGGCAAAGTTGATCTTCCAGCCCAAACCCGAGTATCCGCCTCTGGCCAAGATGGCGCGTATTCAGGGCACGGTGCGGCTGGAGGCCGTCATCAGTAAGGACGGCACGATTCAGGATTTGAGAGTGGTGTCGGGCCACCCGTTGCTGGTTAAAGCGGCGCTCGAGGCCGTACAGCGCTGGCGCTATCAGCCGACGCTGCTGAACGGCGAACCGGTGGAAGTGGTTACGGAGATCGATGTGAATTTCACGTTGACGGAATAGTCAGAGGATTTTGGAAAATTCCGAGGAGGGAACACAACATCATGTTAGCGTCAAACCTTATGGCTCTGGGTCTATGGTTATTCCAGGAAGAGGCTGCGGTGGGTTTTGATCCTGTTTCCATGTGGCGATCGATGGGCTGGCCGGCCCGCACGGTCGTGATCGTGCTGTTGGTCATGTCGGCCTGGTCGATCGGGGTCATCATCGACCGTTGGATTGCCTTTAGCTCCGCCCGCAAGCAGTCGCGGATTTTCGCCCCGGCTGTGGCGGGCGCCTTGAAGGATGGCAAGATTGACGAAGCCATTTCCATTGCCGAGCAGAACAAGCGGAGCCACCTGGCGAAAGTGGTCACCGCGGGTCTGCAGGAATTCCAGGCGCACCAGGTTTCTGCGGAAATTTCCGGCGAGACCATCGAAGCCTCCAAGCGCGCTCTGGAGCGGGCCGCGGCCATCGTGCACGCGGAACTGAAGCGCGGCGTTTCCGGGCTTGCCTCGATTGGCTCCACGGCTCCTTTCATCGGCCTGTTCGGCACCGTTCTGGGCATCATCCACGCGTTCCAGGGAATTTCCCAGGCGAAGTCCACGGGTCTGGCGGCCGTTGCCGGCGGTATCGCGGAGGCGCTGGTCACCACCGCCATCGGCTTGTTCGTGGCCATCCCGGCCGTGATGGTCTACAACTACTTCACCACCAAGATCGAATCGTTCGACGTCGAGATGGACAACTCCTCGTCCGAGTTGATTGACTACTTCATCAAGCGGACGTCGCGGGGGAAGAGGTAAATGGCCAAGAAAACCACGACGCTTGGGGCAGTCTCTGATATCAACGTGACCCCCATGGTGGATGTGATGCTCGTCCTGCTGATCATCTTCATGGTGATTACACCGATGTTGCAGAAGGGTGTCAGCGTGGACTTGGCGCGTGTCCAGAATCCCCGGTCTATGGCGGACGCCGACAAGGAAGACGCGGTGGTGCTGGCGGTCTCCCGGGATGGGAAGACCTATCTGGGGTCCACTCCCATCCAGATCGACCAGATCACCTCCACGGTGAGAGAGCGGCTTACCAACAAGTTGGACAAGACGGTCTACGTCAAAAGCGATGCACGCACTAGGTACGGCGACGTGGTCACCGTGGTGGACGACGTCCGCGCCGCAGGAGTGGACGCGCTCGGTCTGCTGACCGAACGAGTTGAACGCCGCACGGCGGGAACGGCTCCGGAAGGCCTGCAGTAAACGCGCACCCGGCGCGCTGGCCTCGGTTGGTTTAACCCGAAGGAGGGTAGTACTATGGCTATGGCCGCGGGGGGTGGCAAGAAAGGTGTCATGGTGGACATGAATGTCACCCCGCTGATCGATGTCTTGCTGGTGCTGCTCATCATCTTCATGGTGATCACACCCCTGACGCCCAAAGGATTGGACGCGCTCGTTCCTCAGCCGAATCCGAACAAGGCGCAACCCGAACCGAGCACTAACCGCACCGTCGTGGTCAGTATCGATGCGCAGCGGCAAATCAAGATCAATCAAGAACCGACCAATATCGCCGCGCTCGGCTCCCGGCTCGAGGACATCTTCAAGACTCGAAACGAGCGTGTAATGTTCGTGAAGGGTGATCCCACGCTGCCTTTTGGCGATATCGCCGAGATCATTGACATTGCCAAGGGCGCCGGGATTGACAAGATTGGGTTAATTACCAAAGCGGTTGAGGAAGGCTAGTAGTTCCCCACTTGCTTCAGTTGAGGGAGGAACCCCGATGAAATATTACAGGCTCGCCCCGCTCTGTGGGGCGCTGCTGCTCGCAGCCGTTTCTTGCGGGTGCAGCAAGTTGAAGGCGCGTGACCAGCTCAACAAGGGGGTCGTCGCGTTCCGCAACGCGCAGTTCCAGCCCGCGATCATGTACTTTAAGAATGCCGTGGCTCTTGATCCGACGATGCTTAATGCCCGGCTTTATCTCGCCACGGCGATCGCCCAGCAGTACATTCCGGGCGGCGACTCTCCCGACAATATCAAGATTGCTGACCAGGCGATCGAGGCTTTCCAGGATGTGCTGAAGATGGATCCGGGGAATATCACCGCCATCGCCAGCATCGCCCAAGTCTATTACAACATGAAGAAATTCGACAAGGCCAAGGAATTCCAGCAGCGCCGGCTCAAGCTTGAACCCACCAACCCGGAGCCTTACTACTGGATCGGTGTGCTGGATTGGGCCATCTGCTACCCGCGCACGCAGTTGCTTCGGAGGGATCTGAAGATCGACACGCCCAAGGATCCTAAACAACCGGACGTGCTGCCGCCATTTCCCAAGAAGGCGCTCGCGGACCTGTCCGACCAGAACGGGTCGCTCGTCGAAGAAGGCATCAACGCCCTGATGAAGGCCATCGAGCTCAAACCGAACGATTCCGATTCGATGGTCTATCTCAATCTGATGTATCGCCAGAAGGCGGAGATCGAGACGGACGCGGTTGCGCGCGAGGCAGATGTAAGAACGGCCAATGATTGGATGGAGAAGGCTCTCATCGCCAAGAAGGGGGGAGCCGTTGCCGTGGGTGCGAGCCCGACCAGCCCTGCGGGCCAGTAGACCGACACTTCCCCTTCTCGAGATTCAGGCCGGATTCGTCTTGGCCCGCACGGGCGAAGGCGAATCCGGCCTTCGCATTTTCAACCCCGCATAGCGTTCCGCTTGCCACCGTCCAGGATCATAGCGGGTTCGGGCGGTTAGCGGCAGCCGCGCGGAAGTCTTCCAGATTGCCCGCGTTGATGACGTTGGTGCCGGTATCCACGCGCGTCGGCAGTGGCGAAGCGGGCGCCGTTCGCCAGTCCTTGAACTCGTGCACCACGTTGTGGTGCAGGTCGTCCAGGAACCGCAGCCCGTAGAACGCCATCGTGTAGGGTTTCTGGGTGATCGTCGTCGAGATCACTTTTTGCTGGATAAAGTCGAGCGTCTCCGGGTCCCTGTCCATGGCCACGATGGGGATCTGGCCGCCCAGGTTGAGCCGGTGCAGCGTCTCCGCCGCGCCCGGACCGCCTGAAGCCTCCAGGCACAGGAAGCCTTCGATCGTTTCCTTTTTTGTAAACAGCCCGGAAATCAGATCGTTGGCCGTGCGGGGATCGCCCTGGTCGTCGAGCGTGCGGGCGATCTTGAGGTCCGGGTACTTCGCAAAAACCTCCTGCGCGCCGCGCAGGCGTTCCTCCAGGTTGAGCTGGCCGGGGACCGTGATCACCACCAGCCGGCCCTTACCGTTCATCAAGCTCGCGATTTGCCTTCCGCTCTCTATGCCGGCTTGGCGGTTGTCCGTGCCGATGTATAGGATGCGCTTGGAATCGGGCGCGTCCGTGTCCATCGTGGCCACGGGAATTCCCGCAGCGATGGCCTCGTTGATGGCCGCGGTGAAAAGCTCCGGCCGTCCGGGCGCCACCAGGATCCCCGAGGGATGTTGCGCTACCGCTTCCTTGAACACCTGCAGTTCTTCCTCGGGCGAATAGAACGTGGGCCCTCGGAAGTCTGCCTTCACACGCAATCCATGCGCAGCATCCATGAAGCCTGCCCGCGCTTCTTGCCAGTACGAAAGGTTGATGTTCGCGGCCACCAGGATGTACCGCTCCGTTTCTTCATGAAAAGGCTTCTGGCAGGAAACGGAAAAAGCGGTGACTAGAAGCATCGCCAGGAAAATCACGATCGGATGACGCGGTCGCATGGTTTCCTCCTCGCTTTCGGTGCACCTCTCCGGGCAGGAATCCGAATTACGGAAGTCTCCCCCCGGCACTCGCTTGCAGGAAGAAAGGGTATCACAAAATCCCGCCGTGGGGGTCCTGTCCTCCCGCCCCAGCGTCATCCTGGGGGCTGACGACTGCACCGCTCCATGCCCGGGTGGGGCGTTTCCCGCCCGCTCCCTCGCTTGCATCCGTGTCGTCGCCGCCCCGGCGGGCTCCGGAAAAGCGCGCGGGACGCGCGGCAGGCCGCGTGGGCATCGCCGCTCATCAGGAAGTTTCCCCTCACGATGTGGGACCTCCGGCCGCGGCTACACCGTTCTTCCGCAACCTGCTAGAATGGCGGAAGGAGTTATGCTTCGATTCGAGGACATCTTACGCGAAGTGCAGTCCTACCGCCCGGGTGAGGACCTGTCCCTGCTCCGCAAGGCTTACGAGTTCACCGCCTCGCAGCACGCCCGGCAGATGCGCCTTTCCGGCGAGCCGTTCATTTCGCATCCGCTGGAAGTGGTGCATATCCTCGCGGAGATGAAGCTCGATCCCGTCTGTCTGGTGGCGGGCATGTTGCACGACGTGATCGAGGACACGCGCACCACGCCGGAACTGGTGCGGCAGGACTTTGGCGCCGAGGTGGCGCGCATCGTCGAGGGCGTCACCAAGATCAGCCGCATCAAGTTCCTGAGCCCGGAAGAGCAACAGGCTGAAAACTTTCGCAAGATGATTCTCGCCATGGTGGACGACATCCGCGTGGTCCTGGTCAAGCTGGCGGACCGTCTGCACAACATGCGCACGCTCGAATATCTTCCCCCCGACCGTCGCGAGCACGTGGCGCGCGAAACCGTGGAGATCTACGCGCCCATCGCTCACCGCTTGGGCATGGGAAAGGTGCGCGGCGAATTGGAAGACCTCGCCTTCCGTCATCTGGAGCCGGCGGCATTTGAGGAACTCAAGGGCGCCGTGGAAAGCCGTCGCAAGGTCAGCGATGAATTTCTGGCCGAAGTGCGCGCGCAGGTCGAAGCCAAAATGAAGGAGACGAATGTCCCGGCGCGTGTGGAAGGCCGCATCAAGCGCCTTTACAGCATCTGGCAGAAGCTGCGCCGCCAGCAAATCTCCATCGAACAGGTCTACGACCTGCTCGCCGTCCGCATCATCACCGATAACGTCAAGAACTGTTACGCGGCGCTGGGGGTCATTCACAACACCTGGCGGCCCGTCCCCGGTCGCATCAAGGATTTCATCGCCATTCCCCGTCCGAACCTCTACCAGTCGCTGCACACTTCCGTCATCGGCCCGCACGGCCAGCCCTTTGAAGTGCAGATTCGCACCGAGGAAATGCACCGCCTCGCGGAGGAGGGCATCGCCGCGCACTGGAAGTACAAGGACGGCCGCCCGCTCCGGCAGCAGGACGAGGAGCGCTTCGCCTGGCTGCGCCACCTCGTGGAGTGGCAGCAGGAGATGCGCGATCCGGGCGAGTTCCTCTCCACGCTTAAGATCGATCTCTACCCGGAAGAGGTCTATACCTTCACGCCCATGGGTAAAGTCATCGTCTTACCGCGCGACGCCACCCCTGTCGACTTCGCCTACGCCATCCACACCGAGGTCGGCCATCACTGCGTGGGCGCCAAGGTCAACGGCCGCATCGTGCCGCTCAAGTACCGGCTGCGCAACGGCGATATCGTCGAGATCGTCACCCAGGCAAACCACGCGCCCAGTCGCGATTGGCTCGGGCTGATCAAGACCTCCCGCGCGCGCAACAAAATCAAGCACTGGATCAATGTCGCGCAGCGCAAGCAGGCGCTCGATATCGGCAAGCGCCTACTCGAAAAGGAAGCACGCAAATACGATATTACCTTGAAGAAGGTTACCGACGAAGATTACGCGCGTGTTTCGCGCGATTACGGCTGCACGGCGGCCGACGATCTTTACGCCGGCATCGGCTACGGAAAATTCGCGGCGCGGCAGGTGCTCTCGAAATTGGTACCCTCCGCCCAGCTCGAGCCCGCCCCGGCCTCGCGCCTTGCGAGTTCCTTCAAACGCGCATTCGGCGTGTCCTCCGACCTCGCCATCCAGGTTGACGGGCACGACGATCTGATGGTCTATCGCGCCAAGTGCTGCAACCCCGTGCGCGGCGAGGAAATCATCGGCTACATCACGCGCGGCAAAGGCATCGCTGTGCACGCCCGGCACTGCACCAACGTTCAGAATCTGCTCTACGACGCCGACCGCCGCATCGACGTCGAGTGGGTCGGCCCCAAGTACGGCGTCTATCCGGTCAAGCTCGTGCTGGTCACGGAAGATCGCCAGGGCATGCTCGCGGACGTCACCTCCGCCATCGCGGGCGTGCACTCGAATATCCAGAACATCGGGGCGCGCACCGGCGACAACCGCGCCAACATTGATGTCACCGTCGATATCGTAGATCTCGAACACCTGGAAAAGATCATCTCCTCCCTGCGCAAGATCGAAGGCGTCTTTGAGGTCCAACGGGTCATACAGTCCTGAGCTCGCCGGGCGTTATTTCTTCCTCTCAAATGCGGCAGCTTGCCGCGGCGCGGTGTAAAGTTTTCACGCGGTGCCGCACCTTCGCCGGGGCCCCGTCGCGTGTGGCGATTTGTTTTGCGGCCTGACAAGCCGTCACACTAGAATGTCTGCGCACTCTCGTTCAACGGTTGGAGGATCACGTGAGCAAACAAGCGATCTCCACGGCGCAGGCGCCGGCGGCCATCGGCCCATATTCGCAGGCGATTCGATCCGGCAACCTGATTTTCGTCTCGGGGCAAATTCCTCTTGACCCTGCCACGGGCCAGCTCGTGGAAGGCGACGCCGGGGTTCAGACCGAGCGCGTGCTGCGGAATCTCGCCGCGATTCTCGAGGCCGCGGGCGCGAGCCTTGCACAGGTTCTGAAGACCACGGTCTATTTGAAGGATCTAGGGGATTTCGGAAGAATGAATGAGGTCTACGCGCGTTTCTTCGGCGACCGCCCGCCGGCGCGCGCTACGGTGGAGGTGGCACGGCTGCCGCGCGACGTGTCGGTGGAGATTGAACTGATCGCCGAAGTGGAGGGGTGAGAACCGGGACCCGCAGCGCTTCTCGCTTGCGCCCTGGGGGCGTGGCAGCGCGCCCGTGTCCCCTCCCATCTGATTGCCCACAACGCGCGGGCCGCGCGATCAGTGGTGACCCCTCACCCGTCCCGACGAGTCGGGACACCCTCTACCCCAAGGGGGAGAGGGCTGTTAACTCGAACTGATCGCCCGGGCGACAGGGGAGCGTAGTTGTCAAGAATCAAGCGGGACACGGCACTAGCTGACCTTGATGACTTTCCCCGAGCGAATGCATGCCGTGCACGCGTAGATGGTTTTGTGCGCGCCGTTCACAACCGCACGCACACGCCGCAGGTTGGGATTCCAGCGGCGCTTGGTCACATTGTGCGCGTGACTGATCCGGTTTCCGTATTTGGGACCTTTTCCGCAAAGGTCGCACGTGCGAGCCATCGCTACACCTCTTCTGATCTCAACAACTGAAGTTCGCCATGGGTTCATTCTATCAGACCCCTGCTATTTTGCCACCGGGAAAGCACGTCGCGAGTTACAATGGGCTCATGGACAATCCAGAATGTCATCGCCGTCGTACTATTGGAGCCGCCGTGCTGGCGCTGTTCGGCGCACTCGCCCTCCTGCCGGGGTGTGCGCGCAAGCCTACGCCGGGTCACGAGGTCTGGGCCGAAGTGGACGGCCAGCCGATTTATCGCGAGCAGGTGGAACGCCTCTACCATGGCCGCACCGCCCAGGGGGCAGAGGCCGCCAGCCCCGAGGAAGCGGCAAGCTTCAAGCTCAACATCCTGAACGAACTCATCAATAATCAGATCCTGGTGACGCACGCTTCGCACTCGCGCATCACGGCCTCGGAAGCCGAGATCGACACCAAGGTGGCGGAGCTGAGGAGCCCTTACTCCAAAGATGAGTTCCAGAAGAAACTCCAGGAGCAGGGGTTGGACTCCGACGCTCTGCGCAGCCAGGTTCGAGAAGGTATTATCATCACGAAGCTGATTAACAAAGAAATTGTTTCACATATTAGCGTTACCGACGCTGAAATCGCCGCTTACTATGAGAAAAACAAAGCGAACTTCGCCGTGGCCGAGACCACCTATCACATTGCGCAGGTCCAGGTCACGCCGGGCTCGGACGCCGAGGTTCGCAATCTGAAGAACGACGATGCCAAGACACCGGCGACCGCCGAGCGCAAGATCCAAGCGCTCTATGCGCGTCTCCTGAGCGGCGAAGACTTCGCGACCGTAGCCCAGGAATACTCCGAGGACCCGCGCACCGCGGCGGGCGGAGGCGACATGGGTTTCATTCCCGCCTCCGCGCTCAATTCCTCTCCGCAGTTGAAGCAGATGGTCACGTCGCTCAAGGTGGGCCAGATTTCTCCCATCATCCGCTCCGGCGGCGGCTTCCACATCATCAAGCTGCTGGGTATGGAAGAGGCCGGCCAGCACACCCTTACCGACCTGCGCGTGCAGGGCGCCATCCGCCAGACCCTGCGCAATGAGAAAGAGCAGCTCCTCAAAGCGGCCTACATCGAGATGCTCCGCAACCGCGCCAAGGTGGCCAATCACCTAGCGGAAGATATCGTCAAGGCTGGTGGCATTCCTCCCAGCGCCGGCTAGTTATTCCCCGAGGGTCCGGCAGAATCTCCGCTCGACTGGCTGCGCGGGGGCCCGGCGCCTTCCAGGCCGAGAATTCCGCACCAGTCTTCGCAGGCGAGGATGGAATTCGTCGGCTGCTTCGGGTCGTATTTCACGCTGGTTATATGGCCGGGAAGGAAGGGCGCGGCGGCGGCGATTTCCGGCAGCGCGCTCACGTCCTGCGCCGCCGCGTAGGTGGCGCCAGCCACCTCGTATTCATAAAAAAGGGTAGGTCCGGCAGGGCCGTCCGGGACCGGCTCCATCAGCTCCAGGATTCTTCCCGTGCTGATGCGTCCACAAGCGTTCACACCCAGGCGGCGCAGGCGCTCGATTTCGGCGGGGTCCTTGCGGCGCCGGCGGCGCAGGGTCCTCCACCTCCACACTCCTGCGAGTGCCGCTACGCCCGCGCCCGCCACGGCAATCCCCAATTCCTTCCAGAGGGTCACGGTGCCTTGACTTTTTCCCAGTCCTTGAGGAACTGTTCCTGCCCCCGGTCGGTCAGGGGATGTTTAAAGAGCTGCTCGAACACCTTGAAGGGCATAGTAGCGACGTGCGCACCGGCCTTGGCTGCGTCCACCACATGCAACGGGTGCCGCAGCGACGCTGCCAGGATCTGTGTCTTGAATCCGTAGTTGCGGTAGATGGTCACGAGGTCCCGGATCAATTCCATGCCCACGTGCGCGATGTCGTCCAGGCGCCCCAGGAACGGGCTCACGTAAGTAGCGCCGGTCTTCGCTACCAGCAGCCCTTGCGCCGGCGAAAAGCACAGCGTCACGTTCACCTTGACGCCCTCGCTCACCAGGCGCTTCGCGGCCTTTAGCCCCTCCCGGGTCGTGGGAACCTTCACCACCACCCACGGGTGGAGCTTCGCCAGCTCCCGTCCCTGCCGGCACATGCCTTCGGTGTCGGTCACCGTCACCTCGGCGCTGACGGGCCCCTGCACGATTTCGCATATCTCCACGACGCGCTTCTCGAAGTCGGCTTTTTCCTTGGCGATCAGCGAGGGATTCGTAGTCACGCCATCGAGCACGCCGATGCTCGCCGCTTCACGGATTTCTTCCAGGTTTGCGGTGTCGAGAAAGAATTTCACTTCTCCACTCCTTGGCTAGAATTAACTCGAAGCCCAATCTTCATTATAGCGCAACCCGCCTTCGCCCGTTCGGCCAGCGCCGGCGTGCGGCCTTACTCGGTTTCCACTTCCACTTTCTCCGAGGGCTGGCTCTCATTGCCTGCCAAGTCGACTGCCGTCACATAGTAGGTGAGAGTTTTTCCCGGCTCGGCGTTCGTGTCGCGGAAGATGGGCGTGCGCAGCAATTCCTTGTTCAGGCGCTGGGGTGGCGGATTCTCCAGGCGATAGACGTTGTATCCCGCCAGGTCGCTCTCCAAGTTGGCCGTCCACACCAACTCGACGCCGCCTGCGGCGTAGATGCCCGTCAATCCCTGCGGCGCGGCGGGCGGGAACGTATCGCGCGGCGTGATCTTGGCGAGCTGCGAGTCATCGCTCATGGCCCAATGACCGGGCTCGCCGAAAACTGCCCGCACCCGGTAGTAACACGTGCGGCTGAACTCGAATTGGCGGTCCCGGTACGGCGGGGCTGTGGTCTCCCCGATCATTTCGAAGCTGCCGCGTGCGCCCGTATTGCTCCGATAGATCCGATAGCCGGCGAGGTCATGGAGCGGCTGGCCACTGAGCATCTTTGCGGGCGGAGCGAACCGGACTTCCAGGGCTTTTTCCGTGGTTACGCCTGCCACGCCGCCCACCGGTTCCGAGACGTCGAAAATCGGAACGTCCACCCAGTTCGAGGGATCGCTTTCCAGCGCCCGGTGCCGGAACCCGCGCGTGAGCGTACGCACCGCCAGCACCAGGGTCTGGCCGCGCCAGGTGCGGAATTCCTGCTCCGTCAAGTGAGCGGAGTAGGAGACCTCACCGCCCTGCGCGTAGGGCAGCCACTCATTCCGGATGAGCCTCATCCAGACTTCCGGCTCCGGCAGCTTGGAGACGCCCGCGCCCGGGGGCGCGACGCCACGCAGAATCTCCACCTCCAGCGGCTTCGTCAGGCGCTCGCCGTAGCTTGTCTGCTGCGGAACACTGAAGTGAACTTCCAGGGCTTGCCCAACCTGCACGACGGAGAGATTCGTGATTCTTTCTGGGCGCTCCAGGCGCGGCGGACGCGGGGGCCCCTGCACGCCGCATCCGTACAGCCACCCGGCGGCGGAGACTACGACCAGCGCCTGCCAAACGCGCGTGAGAAGGCAGGCTCGGCGGAAAGAGAAATTGTACACCGAAAGGCTTGGGGCTACGTCGGGGGCGGCGGGTCGCCGCGCTCGGAGATGAAGTTTCACAGGATGTATCGGCTGAGGTCCTGATTCTTGACGATGTCCGCCAATTGCTTCTGCACGTAGGCCGCGTCCACGCGCACGGTTTTCTTCTTCAGGTCCGGGCCTTCGAAAGAAATTTCGTCCAGCAGTTTTTCCATGATGGTATGCAGCCGCCGCGCCCCGATGTTTTCCGTGGCCTCGTTCACCGCTGCGGCGAATTTGGCGACCTCCTCCAGGGCGTCGTCGCTGAAGGTGAGCTTGATGCCTTCCGTCTCCAGCAGCGCCGTGTATTGCTTCACCAGCGCACTTTTGGGTTCCTTCAGGATGCGGATGAAATCCTCCGTGGTGAGCGAGTGCAGTTCCACGCGGATGGGAAAGCGGCCCTGCAGCTCCGGGATGAGGTCGGAGGGTTTACTCACGTGGAATGCGCCCGCCGCGATGAACAGGACGTGGTCCGTGCGGATCATCCCATAGCGCGTATTGACCGTCGTGCCCTCGACGATGGGCAGAATATCGCGCTGCACGCCTTCGCGGCTCACGTCCGGCCCTTGCCCGCGCTCGCGCCCTGCAATTTTATCGATCTCATCCAGAAAGATAATACCCGACTGCTCAGCGCGCTCCACCGCCGTGCGCGTCACCTGGTCCATGTCGATCAGCCGGTTTTCCTCTTCCTGGATCAGGTAGTCCATCGCCTCGGTGACGTGCATGCGGCGCTTCTTGGTGCGCTGTCCGAAGAGCCCGGGGAGCATATCCTTTATATTGATATCCATCTCTTCAATACCCTGTGAAGAGATGACCTCGAAGGCCGGCATACTGCGGTCGCGAGTCTCCACTTCCACTTCGCGGTCGTCCAGCTTGCCTTCCCGAAGCTGCGCGCGGAGTTTCTCGCGGGTGCGCTGGAACTGTTCCTGCACCACCGCCGCACGCCCTTCGTCGTTGTCTCCCGGAATTTTCTCGTGCTTCCGCACCAAGGACGGAGGCGGCAGCAACAGATCGAGCAATCGTTCCTCGGCGTTCTGTTCGGCCTTCTCCGCGACTTCATCCACCTTCTCTTCGCGCACCATGTCGATGGAAACCTCCACGAGGTCGCGCACCATCGACTCCACGTCGCGTCCCACATAGCCGACTTCCGTGAAGCGCGAGGCTTCCACTTTCAGGAAGGGCGAATTCGTCAGGCGCGCCAGGCGGCGGGCGATTTCCGTTTTGCCCACGCCTGTCGGCCCGATCATGATGATATTCTTGGGAAGGACGTCTTCGGCGAGTTCCGGCGCGAGCTTCTGGCGGCGCATGCGGTTGCGTAGCGCGACGGCCACCGAGCGCTTGGCATTGGCCTGGCCCACCACGTACTTGTCGAGTTCCGCCACGATCTGACGCGGGGTCAGATCATCAAGCGACGTGGTGGTCTCGAGATTTTCCGGCAAATAGAAAACCATCGTTGAGTCTTTCAGTCCGGAGTCCGGGGTCCGGAGTCGGAAAACCAGTTGAGGGTCTAGAGTCTAAAGTCTAAAGTTGAAGAACCCCTCCCTCTTTCAACTTTCAACCTCTACCCTTTAAACTCTAACCTTCAACCTCCAACCTGCAAGCGTCTTTAGACTTTAGACTTCGGATCTCGGACTTCGGACAGCCTTAAAGTTCCTCAATCACGATCTGGTCGTTCGTGAAGATGCAAATTTGCCCTGCCAGGAGCATGGCCTCCTGAACAATTCCCTTGGCGCTCATTTCCGTGTGCTTGGCGAGGGCGCGCGCGGCCGCCAGCGCGTAGGACCCCCCCGAGCCGATGGCTACAATGCCGTCGTCCGGCTCGATCACGTCGCCGTTGCCGCTCACCAGATACGTGTTTTTTTCGTCCGCCACCAGCAGCAGCGCTTCCAGGTGGCGCAGCGCGCGGTCCGTGCGCCAATCCTTCGCCAGCTCCACTACCGCGCGGCTAAGGTTGCCGTGGTATTCCTCGAGTTTCTGCTCGAAGCGGGAAAACAGGGAGAGCGCGTCCGCCGTGCTGCCAGCAAAACCAGCCAGGACTTTCTCGCTGTAGAGACGGCGGATTTTGCGCGCCTTTTGTTTCACCACGCTCTCGCCCATCGTCACCTGGCCGTCGCCGCCCATCGCCAGGTGGCCGCCGCGGCGCACGCAAAGAATCGTGGTGCTTCGGGTCTGGGAGAAGTTTTTCACGCTGGCTCCTTCAAGCCATTATAGCAGATGTCCGCGGCCTCACTCCGGCGTGAAGTAGTTGGCGGGATAGTTCTCATTGTAGTGCGCGGAGTTGCGAAAGGTTTCACTAATTCGGTCCCCATTCGCATAGCGGGTGATGTGCATGGGTGTCTGGATCCCGTCGACCGGCTTGTAGTCCGCGTACGCGTCCGCGTACTCATCCCAGTCTCCGGTCTTCGGGTTCCGTACCTGGTAGGTGATGCGGGTGGGGAGGAAAGTCTGCCGGTTCACGTCCAGCCGCACGTTGCTCCCTCCCGCTTCGGTAATCTCTATGCCCTGCGTGGGGGCATTATCCACAAAATCCACACCACCCGTTTGCACGAGCACGCCGGGTTCGTTGATGCGCTCGCGCAGCAGGTTCTCAAGGCTGTAACGGTTGGAGGCGATCCAGCGCTGGAGCTGCTCCTTGGGCTGGTTGATCAGCCCGTAACGGTCGAGTTCCCAGCCCTTGTCGCCGTCATTAATAAGGATGACAGGTGGGGTCTTTCCGTACGAGAAGCGGCGCTTGTCCGGGTACTGAACATAACTCTGATAGGGTGCGAGGCCGGCGGTGGATTCGTCCCTTATGACATAGACCCGGCCTTTGGTCGTCAGCGTTTTGACGGTCAAGAACACCTGACCACCCAGCACCTGGATTGCGCGGTTGAGAAGCTGCTGCGCCTTGGGATCGACGCGCCGGGGAGGTTGGGGTCCCGATGCTTGTTGCGCCTGGAGCGTGGCGGCTGCTGCCAAGGACACTAGGGCCAACGTACGGGTGAGACGTGGGAACCTGCAGAGAAGCGGCTTAACCACAGAGAACGTTTCCTCCATTGATGTTCACAACTTCTCCGGTCATATACGTGGACAGTGAAGATGCCAGGAAGAGAATCGGCATGGCAACTTCTTCGGGCCTCCCGAAGCGGCGCAGCGGGATCACGGAGATCGCCTGTCGGTACTCGCGGCGGTTCTTTACCACCGGCGTCGCCATATCCGTATCGATCCACCCCGGCGCCACACAGTTCACAAGGATATGATGCGGAGCAAGCTCCGTGGAGAGGCCTTTGACCAGACTGATTACTCCTCCCTTTGACGCTCCATAGTGGGTGTGAAACGCCTCGCCACGCTGCCCGGCCGTGGACGACACCACGATGATGCGGCCTCTCTGTTGACGAATCATCGGCGGGGTGGTGTGGTGAATGACCGAGTAAACACCCTTCAGGTTGACCGCCATCATCTCGTCCCATTCCTTCTCAGTCATCTTCTCGATGGGCAGCGGTTGGTAATTCCAGATGCCGGCGTTCGCCACCAGGATGTCGAGTCTGCCAAAGCGCTGGAGGGCTGTGGCGATCAGCCGTTTTGCGTCGGCCATCTTCGCGACGTTGGCGTGCACTGCGACCGCCTGGCTGCTGCCGCCACAAGTTTCCACCACCGCGCGCGCCTGAGGGGCCGCACGCAGATAGCTGAACACCACCTGGGCGCCAGCTTGCGCGAAGAGTCTTACCGTGGCGGCGCCAATCCCTCGCGAACCGCCCGTCACGACTGCGACTTGACTTTTAAGCGTAATGTTCATGGCGGCTACCGATTGGCTCCCGCTGCAAAGCGCGAGGCAATTGCGTCTCTCACCTTCTGCGAAAGGGCGTCCACATCATGCAAGGTCAGCCCCTGGGTTGGGATGGCCGGGTGCACGATCATTTCGGTTTGTCCCGGCCGCACGTGATAGGTTTCGGGCTTGAGCACTTGGCGCGTTCCGTTGAGGGTAATAGGCACAATCGGCACGCGGGCGAGGATGGCGATGTAAAAGCTTCCGGCCTTGAAGGGAAGCAACTGGCCGGTGCGGCTGCGATGGCCTTCGGGAAACAGCAGCACGGACCTTCCCTCGCGAATTTTCTGCGCCACCATTTCCATGCTCTTCAGGGCCTCGCGCGGGCGATCGCGGATGACGGGGATATGCCCCGAGCGCCGCAGGTGCCACCCCAGGAACGGCAAGTGAAACAGCGAGCGCTTGGCGACGAAGCGAAACTGCGCTGGCAGGTTCGCGAAGAGGATGGGGATATCCATGGCGCTTTGGTGATTCACGCAAAAAATCAAGGTCTGGCTGGGGTTCACCTGCTCGAGGCCTTCCACGCGCACGCGGATCCCGCTGGTTTTCAAGATCAGCCACGACCAAGCGCGCGCGCAGGCGTGCTGCCAACGGCCGTGAGCGTCGAAGAGAGAGCCGAGCAGCGAAAACGTTCCGCAAACAGTCGTATAGAAATATATCAGGATATTGGTGAAGAGCAGGGAACGCGCGTAGCTCAGGACGTAGCGAACGCGCCCGCCCCTCCGGCTTTTCTTGGCTTCGCTTGGGGAGGTGGTCTGCATGGCATCGTCAGGCAGGCTGCGGGGCGGCGCCGCCGGAGAGACCTGGCAATTGCAGCGTTCCCTCGCGCTGCGCTTTCTTGATGGCCCCCACCAGAAAGAGCGATCCGACGACGAGCACGACGTCATCCGGAGAGCTCGCGACACAGGCTCTTTCCAGGGCGCGGACCGGCTCGGGTTCCACGCGCAGCGCGGCAGGCCGGAACTGTAAGGCGGCCTGAATCTCCTCCGGGGCGGCGGCGCGCGCCACTTCGGGGCGAGTCAGATAGACCTCCTCGGCCAGCGGGAAGAGGATTTCGCTGATTTCTCCCATCGCCTTGTCGCGCATGGAGGCGTAGACGACGCGCAGGCGCCGTCCGGGTAGTTCTTCTCGGATAAAGGTGGCGAGGGCGCGCGCGGCTGCGGGGTTGTGCGCGCCGTCGAGCAGCACCAGCGGCCGCCGGAGAATCGGTTCCAGCCGGCCGGGCCAAGCGGCAGCGCCTAGGCCTTGCAGGATACAGCGGCGGGGAATCTCGAATCCATCTTGCGCCAGGCGCCACACCGCGGCCACCGCGGCGGCCATGTTCTTCACCTGGAACTTTCCCAACAGCGGCGAGGACAATCCCGCAAAGTGCTCCTGGTCGATCGCCAGGTCAAACGCGTAGCGGCCCTGTACTCCATGAAGTCCTGTAATCTGTGCAAGCTTCGCCATCTCCAGCAATTCTGCCTCGGACTCCTGCGCGCGGCGGCGGATGACGGCGGCCGCCTCCGGGTCTTCCACTCCCGAAATCACCGCGCGATGCGGTTTGATGACACCGGCTTTTTCCGCAGCGATGGCCGCCAGCGTCGAGCCGAGGAAGTCCACGTGGTCGTAGTCAACGTTGGTGATCAACGCCACGCGCGGGTCGGTTACGTTGGTGGCGTCCAGCCGTCCGCCCATACCGACTTCCAGCACCGCGAACTGCACATCGGCCTTCCGAAAGTGCAGAAACGCCGCGGCGGTTAGGAACTCAAAGAAGCTCGGGGTTTTTTCCAGCTTGTTTTCGCGGGCCAGCCGCTCGACGGTCGCAGCGACTTCGGTGAACGCGATAGCGAAATCCTGGTCGGAAACTTCCGCGCCGTTCACGCGGATCCGTTCGTTCACGCGCACCAGGTGCGGCGAGGTGTAAAGCCCCGTGCGATAACCTGCGCGCTGCAGAATGCTCGCCAGCATTGCGCACGTGGAACCTTTGCCATTTGTCCCCGCCACGATGGCCGTGGGGTAACGCTCGTGGGGGTAGCCGAGTTCCACCACGATTTGCGAGATGGGCCCCAGCCCGAACTTCAACCCGTGCAACTCCTGACCCAGGTCGGCGAGGTACTTGACGCATTCGCGGTAATTCATGGAGAGGAAAACCCACAGGCCAGCGCGAGGGACGGCCTTTCTAAACGTTCGTCGAGAAACGTCACCGGGATGTCATCCTAAGCCCGGCATTAAGATCGGCGAACCTTCGGCGCAATGGCGGCCCCCGCGAGTTATTCAAGAATCAGCTAGGCCATGAGTCAGAAGTCCGCTGGCAGAGTTTCGCTTCGGGGGTCGGTTCCGCAGCCCCGGTAGGGGCGCAAGATCGTAGCCCAGGGCCTCCCTTGACCCGCCGTGCGCGGGCGCGAGCCCTGGGAGACGGAGCCCTCACCCTGCCTTCGGTACCCCTCTCCCGTCGGCCCGCCGCCCGAAGGCTCTGCCCAAAGTTTCCGCAACACCTGCTGGTCTCTGGGCCGCAGGGCGGGCGGGAGAGGGGACGGGGGTGAGGGAGGAACTCGCTGACCCGCGGCTCACGCCGTGGGCTACCTTCTTTCGCCCGCTACGCGGGCTGACCTCAGTAACGAACTTCTGACTCAGGACACTAGGAGTCCCACGCTCGCATCAGGCGAAAGGCGCGCGCGATAAAGCTCTTCACGTCTTTACGAGGGACAATGGCGTCAACCATGCCGTGTTCCAGAAGAAACTCGGCGCGCTGGAACCCTTCGGGCAACTTCTGGCGGATGGTCTGTTCGATGACGCGCGGGCCTGCGAAGCCAATGAGCGCACCCGGTTCGGCGATGTTCAGGTCTCCCAGCATGGCATAGCTGGCGGTGACGCCGCCGGTGGTAGGATCAGTGAGCACGGAGATGTAGGGCTTGCGCGCCTCGTCCAGGCGGGCGAGCGCCGAGCAGATCTTGGTCATCTGCATCAGGCTGATGGCGCCTTCCATCATGCGCGCGCCGCCGGAGCAGGACACGATCACCAGCGGTAGTTTCTTCTTGATGCAGAGGTCGATGGCGCGCGTCACCTTCTCGCCCACCACCGCGCCCATGCTGCCGCCCACGAACTGAAACTCCATGCCACAGATGATGGCGGGCTTGCCCTCGATCAGCCCTTCGCCGGTCAGCAAGGCGTCCTTCATGCCGGTCACTTTTTCGGCATGCCTCAGGCGGTCGCGGTAAGCCTTGGTGTCTTTGAATTGCAGCGGGTCGGTGGAGGCGAGCCGCGCGTCGTGCTCCGTGTAACGGCCGTCGTCAAACAGCATCTCCAGCCGCGCATGCGAACCCAGTTTGAAATGATGACCACACTTGGGGCAACACTGCAGGTTGGCTTCCAGATCCTTTTTCCAGAGGATCTGCTTGCACCCGTCGCATTTCACCCAAAGGCCTTCGGTCTGGACGCGTTTCTCCTTGGGTGTTTCCAGCGGCTGCTTCTCTTTGTGGAACCAAGTCATAGGAATTGATTCATTGAGTGATTTTGTGATCGAGTGATTTAGCGATTGGCTGATTGAGCCGACGCTAGGAATCTCTGCGCTTTTCAATCACTCAATCACTAAATGGCCCGACCACCCGATCTTTAGTATTCTATCCCTCGCTGAGCGAGGATGCCTTTCTGATACGGATGCTTCACTTCGCGCATTTCGGTGACCAGGTCGGCAATCTCTAGGAGCGCAGGATGGGCGTTCCGGCCGGTCAGAATCACGTGCTCCATTTCCGGTTTCTTCTGCAAGGTTTCCACCACCGGCTCCGGCGCCAACATCTTGTAGCTGATGGCGTAGTTGATCTCGTCCAGGATCACCAGGTCGTACCGCCCACCCAAGATCTCCCCACTTGCGAACTGCCAGGCGTCTTCGACGCGCCGCACGTCTTCCGGATCGGGTTTTTCCGCGCCGACCTTCACGAACCCACGGCCCATGGGCAGGATCTTGAAGCGCTCCTCGCCCAGCATCTCCGCCGCGTCCAGCTCGCCATAATGCCACGAACCCTTGATGAATTGTACCATCAAGACCTTCAACCCTTGTCCCACCGCACGAAATGCCATTCCCAGGGCGGCCGTCGTCTTCCCCTTGCCAGGGCCCGTGTGGACGATGATTAACCCTTTTCGGTCTTCTGGCAAGCGCACCTCGGTCTTTTCGGCTTACGTAGCACGGCCATCCTGGCCGTGCGCACGGGCAGGACCCCGATAGATGGGGGCGGGTCCCCCGTGCCACCTTAGCGCGGGTAAGGGAAGCCCCGCAAGATCGTGAAACCGCGATAGATCTGCTCGAGCAAGAGTGTCCGTGCCCAGTCGCGTGTCAAGGTCATGCGGGAAAGCGCCAGCAAGACATTGGCCTCCCGGCGGAAGGCCGCGGAAAATCCGTCCGGCCCTCCAACCAGGAAGGCCAGCTCGCGCGTGCCGCGCAAGGCTTCCTGGCCCAGCCACTCTGCGAATTCCTCGGAAGTCCGCTCGCGCCCCCGCTCGTCGAGGAGGACTTTCGTTGCGCCGCGCAGTTTTTCGAGTAGCGCCCGTTCCGCACTCGTCAGTCCCGGCTTGCGGCCCTGGCTGGCGCCGCGGACGGGCGGAAGCTCCTGCAAGACCAAGCCGGTAAAGTGTTCGATGCGGCTCGCCAAATCCTGCTGGAGGGCCCGCAAGTGCGCGTCCTTGGTTCTGCCTTCCCAGAGAACTCGAATGCGCATGGCTCAAAAACAGTGACAGGTGATGAGTGACAAGTGACGAGCAAGAATCGTTTGGCGCAGCCATTTGAGGGTTCAGCTTCCTTGCTGGTCGCTTATCACCCTTCACTCGTCACTTGTCACTGCTCTTCACCCTTCCGTCGCCGGCAGGCGCGGCGCGTTTTTCCAAAGTCGCTCCAGGTCGTAGAAGTGCCGCGCACGCTCGGAAAAAATGTGGACGACAAAATTCAGGTAGTCAACCAAGATCCACTCCGCCTGGGTGTAGCCTTCCACGTGGGTTGGCGCGTGCCCGGATTTCTTCAGTTTCTCGAGGATGGCATCACAAATCGCCTGGGTATGGCGGGTGGAGGTGCCCGTGCAAATCAGGAAATAACTGGTGAACGAGCAACTTCCCCCCAGATCCAAGACGCTCAAGTCCAGAGCTTTGCGATCCTGGGCGGCCCAGACCGCTTCGCGCAGTTGTGGTGTCATCGCTTCAAACGTCTCCGGGTAGCGCCGGGACGGTACAAACCCTCCTTCAGAATGTATTCTTCCACAAGCGGGGGAACAAGGCCAGTCATCGCCTGGCGAGCGCGGACCGCCTGCCGGATGTCGCGCGAGGCGACGGGGGCGTCCACTCCACCCAGGATGTGGATGGCGCCGTGACGCAACCCGATTGTCCCGGCCCCCGGCGAGAGGCGCCGCGACGACCGCAGGTCCGGCGGCGCCACCTTCCGGATGGCGCTTGCGTCGAAGCCGGGCCGCGACACGACAATGAATTCGACCGAGTCGAGCAAGCGGCGGAATTCTTTCCAGAGCGGCAGATCGAGGAAAGCATCCACGCCCAGCAGAAAGTAGAGGCGGTCAGTGCGGCGCAGCTTCCGCTCGATCGCGCGCACTGTGTCGATGGAGTAGCGCGGCGAGCCGTCCGCGGTCGGCGCCTCAATCGTCGAGGGGGTCAAGCCCGGCTCTCCGGCGCAGGCCAGCGACACCATCGCGTAGCGTTGAGCATAATCCGTGAGGTGATCGTGAGTCTTGTGGGGCGGGTTGCCGGTCGGAATGAAAAGAACTTTGTCCAGGCGGAAGCGGCGCCGCGCCGCGCGCGCCGCCGCCAGGTGCCCGGCGTGGACAGGATCGAACGTTCCCCCGAAAAGTGCGATGTTCACCGCTTGGCAAGTCCTCGTACAGGGTGATCGAAAATCTGCAGTTGGGCCGGGGCTTGCCCCGGCCTCGACACAGGCCGGCCCAAGGGTTGGCCCTGCCCCGGCCTAGGCCGCCCCAACGGGTGGCCCTACAGAGGCATCCGCCGTCTGTGGGCGGGGAAGTTGCTCCAGCATCGCCCAAATAGTCTGTTTCAATTCTTCCAATCCTTCCCGCGTCACGCAGGAAATCTCCAGGAGCCGCAGGCCACGCTCGCCGCAGAATTCGCGCAGGCGGACCAATCGATCGCCTTCGCCCGCGGCGTCAATGCGCGACGCCACCAACAGCATCGGTTTGGCGGCCACTACGGGGCTGAAGCTTCCGAGCTCATTCAGGATGATATCGTGATCCTCCACGGGATCGCGGCCCGAATACTCGGCGACGTCGATCAGGTGAAGCAGCAAGCGTGTCCGCTCCACGTGCTTCAAGAAGCGCGTGCCCAGCCCCTTGCCCTCGTGCGCGCCGGCGATGAGGCCCGGGATGTCGGCCATTACGAAGGATCGGTCCTCGTCCAGCCCCACCACGCCCAGGCAAGGTTCGAGGGTTGTAAAGGGGTAATCCGCAATGCGCGGGCGCGCCGCGCTGAGTCGCGAAATCAACGTGGATTTGCCCACGTTCGGGAATCCCACCAAGCCCACGTCGGCCAGCAGCTTCAGCTCGAGCTTCAGCTCGCGCTCCTCGCCCGGCCCACCGGGTTCGGCTTTGCGTGGAGCCTGGCGCGTGGACGTGGCAAAACGCGCGTTGCCCCTGCCGCCCCGTCCGCCTTGCGCCGCCACCACGCGCTGGCCCGGCGCGACAAAATCCCAGAGTTTTTCGCCGCTCGCCGCGTCGTAAACGACCGTGCCCATGGGGAGCGTCACCGTCGTGTCCCCGCCGTCCTGACCGTGCCGGTTCGAGCCTTCCCCGTGGCCCCCGCGTTCCGCCCGGAATTCGCGCTTATATCGGAACTTGAGCAGGGTGTTCAAGTGTTCGTTGCTTTCCAGAATGACGTCTCCGCCGCGTCCGCCGTCGCCGCCGCTGGGCCCGCCGCGGGGAACGAACTTCTCGCGCCGAAACGCCACGCAGCCGTTTCCTCCTGCACCGGCGGCCACCTGGATTTTGGCTTCGTCAATGAACATGCTGGATGGCGCGCCCCGATCCCTCGCTAACGGACAGCCAATCGTCCGCTCGTGATTCGCAGGGAACCCGGCTGAGTAGAAACTGCCCCCCTTCCCCTTATCGATGGATCGGGGGGGCGGGGTGAGCTCCCCAGCCCGAGACCGGGGGGCCTACTGAACCCTCACCGCAGATGCTCGCGGAGAGACCACCGCGTCCTTTCGGAAAGAAGCCGGAATGGCCAAAAACAACTAAAGCGGTGAGGCGCGTTTTTCCGCTCCGCCCCCACCGCTTCAAGGATTAATTCGTTGATGGGACCAGGATGCTCACGAACCGGCCCAGGCGGCCTTTGTCCTCAAAGCGCACCACGCCCGAAACCTTGGCGTACAGCGTGTCGTCTTTGCCGAGGCCGACGTTCTCCCCGGGCTTCAAAGGCGAGCCGCGCTGGCGAACCAGAATCGAGCCGCCCGAGACGAACTGGCCGTCAAAGCGCTTCACGCCCAGGCGCTGGGCGTTGGAGTCGCGCCCGTTGCGGGATGTTCCCTGACCTTTCTTGTGTGCCATATCAGAATTCCTTTGGACGCCAGAGAGTTGTTACGCCGTAACGATGTCCTGAATCAGAACCTCGCTGAAGGGCTGGCGATGGCCCAGCGTGCGGCGGTACTGCTTCTTGCGCTTGTACTTCAGCACGCGCACTTTGGAAGCGCGATCGTTGCGCAGAATCGTCCCCTTCACCTTGGCGTTCGCGACCAACGGTGAGCCCACTGCGAGTTTTTCCTTGCGCACCGCAAATACGTGGTTGAACTCGACCGTCGAGCCCGGGTCGCCCGCCACGCGCTCTACGCGGATGACGTCACCCGGAGAGACTTTGTATTGCTTCCCGCCTGCGCGGAAGATAGCGTACATAGATTTTCTTTCTCCTCATTCGCGGAAACACCCATTATACGAACCGGCAGCAAAAACTGTCAACGAAATGCTCACGCGGGGAGTGTCCTAAATCTGGCGGAGTGAATTCGAGACAGGGGGTCGGACCTTTAGATCTGACGATTGCCAAAACCTCAAACGGGGCCTTTAGGCCCTAAAGCTTCAGGGGTAAAGCCCCCGACTGGGCGCCGGCCGATCGTGTCGGAGCTAAACCTCCGCCCCCTAGCCAACTCCATGGGGCGAAGTCCCTCAAATCAGGGCGCTACCCTCACGCCCGGTTTGCCAAAGCTGATGGGGGTCGCCACCCAAACGGCCAAATGAGTCGCTACCCCCATGGCCATAGACCAAACCACAGAAGTTACTGTCGTCAACCCGCCAACTTGGTCCAAGACCCACCGTCCAGACAGGTCGACGGTCATTGCTCCTATGTTGTTGATGTGTTGGGGGTTAAGGAGCCATGAGGTGCAATGCAGCCACCCGAATGGCGCGCCTCGGGTTCAGGCAGTGTAACCAAAAGAGGACAATTCTGGCAGCCCCCCTGTCGATTCTGCCCTTTCCGTCGGCTTCTGGCTGTTGTCGGTGGCCTCTCGGGTGTTGGATTCCGCCTGGACCCCACCTAGTGGGGCCGTCGGGCAGTTTCTGAATGGGTGCTGGACGCGCTTTGGCACCATATGTGCTCGGAATACAGCGGGTAGGTGCGCGCTTCCTGTGGGGGCGAGAGGGGGGGTTCATGCGAAAGACTCTGATTTTCTTGCCGCTCTTGATCTTGCCGGTACAAGCCTTGGCTCAGCAGACACCCAAAGTGGAAGTGTTTGGCGGCTACTCATACCTGATGGCGGACATAAACGGCTCCAGCTTCCATCTCCAGGGTGTTAACTTCTCGGTAGCGGAGAATGTGAACTCCTGGTTCGGCGGCGCCTTGGACTTCAGCAGCCACTTCACGACTGAGGCTGGGTTCAAGACCAACACCGAATCCTTGACGTACGGCCCGGTGTTCTCCTATCGTAAACATCCGAAGGTAGTTCCCTTCGGCCACGCCCTTCTGGGCGCTGCACGGGGCAGTCCGGAGTACCTCAGTATCTCGAACCCGGGATTCTGCTTTGGGGTGTTGGCGGGCGGCGGCGTGGATGTGAAGATCAGCAGCCACGCAGCTTTGCGCCTATTCCAGGCGGACTACCTCCTGACCCGCTTTGGCGCCCGCCGGCAGGACAATCTCCGGCTTTCGGCTGGTATCGTCCTTCGCTTTGGAAAGAAGTAAACAGTTTCCGGGTCCGGTCGTGGAACCCATTGACAATGGCGAGGTCCGAGCGAAGTGAAGGACCAGTCACCGCAATTCGGGCCGAACATAGGAGTGTCCCGTGGTCGCCACGGCACTACGATCACCGTGGAGGTGCAGCAGGGGCAGTTGTCCTTGTTTCCAGAGGCGCCCCGCCGCCACTCTCTCTCCGAGGTTTGGTCTGAGTTTTGGGAGACAGACCCGCCCGCCTGCCCGCTCCGTCTAGGTCAGGGCACCCCGTGGCCCAAAGACCGACGGCCAGCGCCGGCCCTGTTGACCTCACTTCTGATCCACCTCTCCCTCGGATTCTTCTTTTATAATGTGCCACTTACGATGCCTTTTCACCGGCTGTCGGGGCGACCTCGCGGCGTGATGGAAGCTCATGCCCGGCTGGTCGTCTACGAGTTTCGGCGGTTGAGCTTGCCGGACTACCTTCCGACGGTGCATCCACCGGGTCCTGGGGGGTCTCCGGGACGCGGAGCGAAACCTGGGCCTCGCGCACGGTTGGGCAGCACCCATTTTGATCCCCGCATTACGATCATCTCCAATCCCCCTCATCCTGACAATTTCCGCCAAATAATCCAGAATCCGGCTGCTCCTTCAGGTTTGAGGACTCCGGCGGACTTGCGTGTACCAGACTTGATCATGGGCGGCTCGGCGCCAATAGCTGAAACAGCAAGACCCTCGCCGCCCCCCAAAGCGGCAGTTCCGGCTCCTGCGGCGGAGCACGAGAGCATGATTCCGCCCTCAAAGCCTGTGACGCTGGCTCCCGCCCCAATCCCCCCGCCGGAGTTGGCGTTGAAGCTTCCGGCCATTCCCGCGCCGCGTCTGGAAGTCCCGCCAGCACCTCCCCAGCCGGAACTGAAGAAAGCAACTAGCCCCATGGCGGAAGCCTCGCCAGCGCCTGCGACGCAGCCATCTAACGCCAAAGCTGGGACCACCATCGCAGCGGACACGGAGGAGCGCCCCGAGGCCCCGAAGTTGACCACCCTGAGTGTGGATCCGGTTCCCTTGAAGGACTTTACCTCGTTGCCTCTCGGGAACAGTGAGGGAGCTTTTTCAATCAGCCCGGCAGGAGCCCAGCCGGGTTCGCCGGGTGGAGTGGCTGGTGCACCACCCGACGTTGGCAAAGGGGGAGGCGGCCCTGGCGGTGACAAGAGCGTGGCCGTGGGGAAGGGGGAGGCTGGCGGCGGAGGGCCCGGCAGTTCCATAACCAGCCCGTCACTCAGCGTCACCGGCCGCGCTGGCTTAGCAGGTATCCCGGCGGGAACGCTCGCGCCACTCCAGCCTGAGGCTCTGGTTTATCCTGTGAATGCCGCCACACTCCAGCTCCGCGCGCCCGGCGTCGTCGTGAGCAGTGGCCCTGGGGGCGGCGGCGGGCTGCGGGTCTACGGTGTGCTGCACGCAGAGAAGATCTACACCATCTACCTGCCGATGCCCGGCAAGAACTGGATCCTGCAATACTGCGCCCACGATGATCCTCCCAAGCCGGCACCAGCTTCGCGGGTGGTCCAGATCCACCTGCAACCGCTACTGACGCCGCCGAGGGTTCTTGACCAGTTCGGCTTTCACCGTCCGCCCGTCACCCCGGACCCTCCAGACGCGTTGATCATTCTGCATGGACTCATCCGCGCGGACGGTGCGGTGGGTAACCTGGAAGTTCTTCGTGGCCTCGATCCGACCATCGATGCTGCGGCGCTGGCTGCCTTCGCTCGCTGGAAATTTACCCCCGCCCTTCGAGCCGGGAGTCCGGTGGCTGTGGAGATTCTGGTAGGCATTCCAGCCGTCGTACCGGGAAGTTGACGGGGCCCGTCATTCCTTCCTCATCGATCGAGTAGGCTAGCGGATGCAGGGGCAGGAAAGACAAACCCAGGATTCCCGGTATGGCAGCCCAGATCGTATAGTTCAGAATCGGTGCAACCAGACAGACCTCAGGCCAGGAGAGAGCCAGCCCCGGTCTGGGGGATGGGGATTAGCCAACACATCTTTCCGCGAGGGCTCTAGCTGACCGCGGTCCGCTGATTCTTGCTGATTGCTCCTTTGCCGCTAAAAGCTGACCGTTGAGGGCTTCTTATCCAAAGAGCAAAGTTGCGCTGCCCGGGAATCCCATTACCTCGCTATGTAGATAATAATTGTCAGAAGGGCGGTGCCGACCACGCCTCCCACCAGACCCACCCACGCCTCTCGTTTGCCGGCTCTTGCGGGGTGCAGCTTCAAATCACGCAGGGCCAGAATCCCGAGCAGGATGGCGATGGGCGCTATAAAGAAGAGGAGAAGACCCGCCAGGCCTACGTAACTGGCGGCTAGAGCCAATTTGGTGGGCTTCGCTGGAGGCGGCGCCCCCGGCTGTGGCACTGCCGCCGGGGTGCGCAGTCGCTCGAAGTAAGGGCGCTGAGACTCCGTGAATTTGATGCCATTCAAGTTCGCGCCTTGGAAGTCAGTTTTGAGTAAGTAGACGCTCTCCAGGTTGGCGCCTTCCAGATTGGCGTGGTGCAGCTTTGCGAAACAGAGATTGGCCAGGCACAGGTTCGCCCCTTGGAGATCTGCGGATTCCAGCTTGGCGGTGTGCAGAGTGGCACGCGAGAGGTCGGCGCCTTGAAGGTGCGCGAAGGACAAATCCGCATACGCGAAGTAAGCTGAAAGCTGCGCTCCGGCTAAGAATGCCCCCCGCAAGTGTGCGTATTCGAAGCTGGCGCCGCGGGCGTTGACGTTCCTTAAGTCTGCAGTGTTCAAAGCCACTTTCCTGAAGTCAGCCTTCGTCAGGTCGGCGTTCTGAAGGTTGGCGCCCTCCAAATTGGTAAGAACATTCCCGCCGCTAACCAACGTCATTCCCGCGGGAATCCAACAAGTGGTTCCTTTCAGGCTCGCCCCTTCCAAGTCGGCGTTCTTCAGGAACGTCCGCCGCAATCTCGCGCCGTCCAGAACCGCTCCCCGCAGGTTGGCCCAACCCAGGTCTGCGTAGCTGAGGTCCAGTCCCGTCAAGTTTGCTCCCGCCAATTGTTGGCGATGCATATTGGCGTAGCGCAGATCTGCCCCGGAGAGGTTTGCGCCGCCCAACTGGGCAGCGCGCAGGTCCGCACCGCACAGATTTGCTCTGGCCAGGTTGGCGTCAGCCAGTTGCGCGCCTTGCAGGTCGGCTCCTTGAAGATTTGCTCGGGCCAGGTTTGCCCCGCCCAGTTGTGCACTGTGCAGGTTGGCACCTCGAAGGTTTGCTTTATGAAGCTTGTCCTTGTTTTGCTCGCAAGCCACTCGAATGTTTTCGTACTCTCCCTTAATGACATTTTTGAAACCCCACACCGCATTCTTTATGACGATTTTCATAATTGTTCTCCGAGGCTAAGGTCAGTCTCCACGGTCGGGGCCTGCTTCGCGAGGTCCCCACGGGTGGGGTCACCTGATTTCCGGTGCGTAGGTTACTACGCGCTGGGTGTGTTGACAATCGCACGTATCGAGACATGTTAACCGGAATTTCCGATTTCAAATTCACCTTTGCGCAAAATCCTATGCCGACTGCCCTGTCGGTTCCAGCTCAGATCGCCACGCCCCCTTTTGGGTGGCATCGCGGCCCGATTTGGCCGTTCCATTAACCTTCTTGTTATGTTTGCCGCATCCTAGTCCCTAGGGAGACCCCCCGGCTCTGCCGGGGAGGCAGTAGAAGTTTGACAAATACCGGAGTCCATCGGGGAAACTCCTTAACGTGAGCCGCCAAAGCACACGAAAAGGAGCTCCACGATGGACGAAAAGGAAAGCCTAAACCATACGAAGTGGGAGTGCAAATATCATGTAGTCTTCATCCCAAAGTGTCGAAGGAAGACTTTGTACC
>JAIQEZ010000045.1 GCA_020073545.1 Terriglobia bacterium
GTTTGTTTGTGCCATTTCACTCTAAGCACCTGAAACGATTGAGGGTCGTGGAAGTAATAAGTGATTTCTTAAGAGTGGTGCCCGGGATGCAATAAGGCATTGCTTGGTCGGGAATACGGTTGTTGTGAGGCTCCATAAAACTACATCGGAGAACGGTCCGAAGCCCAGTTCAGCCATGGCATCTGCCCGGACTGCATCGAGAAGTTCGCGCGTGCGAAATTGGAGAAGCTCTGAGCCTACTTCGAGAAAGATCCATGAAGATACTGATGACATCTCGGGGACGAGACCTCTGGCGGAGGCAGTTCTGCTGGTCGTTGCTGCTGATCTTGGGAATACTTCCCGTCGTCGCGGTGGAATTGTGCGCAGTGGGCGAGCGCTCCCCTATTCAACAGGCTGCCACCGGACAAAGGCCCGCGCCGCTGCCCCACCGAACGGGGGGTGCGGCTGAGTCCGTGCGCTCCGGGATGCACGGCGGCGAGTTCGCACTGAATACCGGGCACCTCCTGGATGGCTCCGCGCAGGACGTGACCGTTCTGGCGCTTCCTCCGTCATTCTACCTGAAGCACATCCCCGGTATCCTGGGGATCATGGCGGCCCTCATGCTGGCAGCTCTGGCCTGGGGAGTGTCGCTGCGCTGCCGCGTCCGCCAACAAACCGCCGTTATCCGGGAATGGCTGCGGCGCGAAGCCGCCCTAAAGAAGCGGTACTTCGACCTTTTTGAGAACGCCAACGATGCCATCCTTATCTTCGAACCTGAGAGCGAAGTCATTTTGGAGGCCAACAGCAAGGCCTGCGAGGTCTACGGCTTCGGCAAAGAAAGACTTGTCGGAATGAGCCTGAAGGGGATTACCACAGATGTGCCGCGCGGCGAACGTCAAATCGCGAAGCTCCTGCTTGACAGCAATTACAGGAACTTCGAGACGGTTCATACCCGCAGCGATGGGTGTGAAATTGAGATCATGGCCAGTACGTCGGTGATTGAGTACAACGGTTGCACCGCGATCCTGAGTATCAATCGCGACATCAGCGAACGTAAGCAGGCGGAAGAGGCACTGCGGGAGAGCGAAGAGCGGTTCCGGGCCATCTTTCAAGGTGCGGCGGAGGGGATACTCGCTTCCAATTTCGAGACCCACGAGTTCGTGTATGCCAATCCCGCCGTGTGCCGAATGTTGGGCTACACGGAAGAAGAACTGGTACACATGAGCGTAAGTGATCTTCATCCCCCAGAGGATTTGGAGAGGGTTGAGGCTGGGTACATGGCCCAGACCCGCGGTGAAAAAACGTTGGCGCCAGCCATTCCGTGTCTGTGCAAAGACGGGACTACGATCTATGCCGAGATCAACGCCAGCCGGCTAGAGATCGACAGAAAAGATTGCTGCGTCGCATTCTTCACCGACGTCACCGCTCGCAAGCGGGCGGAAGAGGCGCTCCGGGAAAGTGAGGAACGTTTACGCACGATTTTGCAGACGACGCAGGACGGCTTCTGGATCGTGGACACCCGCGGGCGGTTTCTGGAAGTGAATGAAGCTTACTGCCTCATGAGCGGGTACGCCCGCGACGAACTGCTGAGGATGCGAATTGCCGACGTTGAAGCTGCACTGACGCCCGAAGAGATCGAGCCACGCATCCGGGAGATCATCGAGCGAGGTGAAGACCGTTTCGAAACGCGCCACCGGGCGAAAGACGGGCGAATCATTGATATCGAAGTCAGCGTGAAGTACCTGCCCAGGGAACACGGGCGATTTTTCGCCTTCGTGCGAGACATCACCGAACGCAAGCGAACCGAGGCGGCGCTGCAGGAGAGCGAAGAGAAGTTCCGTGGCCTCTTTCAAGGTGCGGCGGAGGGGATACTCGTTGCGAACATCGAGACCATGAAGTTCGTATATGCCAATCCCGCCGTGTGCCGAATGTTAGGCTACACAGAAGAAGAACTGGTAAAAATGGGCGTAAGTGATATTCATCCCCAACAGGATTTGGAGAGGGTTGGGGCTGAGTTCATGGCCCAGATACGCGGCGAAAAGACGTTGGCGCCAGCCCTTCCGTGTCTGTGCAAAGACGGGACTACGATCTATGCCGACGTCAACGCCAGCCGGCTGGTGGTCGACGGAAAAGATTGCAACGTCGGTTTCTTCACCGACATTACCGCTCGCCAGCGGGCCGAAGAGGCGCTCCAAATAGAAAGGGACAATCTCAACGCCATCTTTGCCTCAGCGCCGGTGGGCATGCTCCTGCTGGATGAGGAGACTGTGATTGTGGGTGCCAACGCTGTGGTGGCGGCCATGGTTTTCCGCGACCCTGCGGAAATAATCAGTCAGCGGGCTGGGGCCGGGCTTGGCTGTACTCACAGCCACGATACCGCAAGGGGATGCGGTTATTCCCCGGCTTGCCCAGCGTGTCAACTGAGGGACAGCATTACCAAGGTTCTATCTTCCGGCACGCGGGTGCTTGGTTTGGAAATCCAGCCGACCCTGCTAATCGGTGGCCGTGAAGAACATCCTTGGCTGCGAGTGAGTGCGGAGCCGGTTTTTCTCAATGGCCACAAACACGTGGTCGTGGCGATCGACAACATCACCGAGCGGAAGCGCGCGGAGGAGGCGCTGCGGGCAAGCGAGCAACGGTCCCGGATCATCGCGCAGAGTGTCGCGGATGTGATCTACGAGTGGGACCTCAAAGACAAGGTCGATTGGTACGGGGACGTAGACACCTTGATGGGGTATCCGGCGGGAGGCTTCCCGAGGACGCTTGACGGCTGGGCCGCTGCACTCCACCCGGAGGACAAGGAACGCGTGTGGGTGACCGTTGAGAGTCAGCTCAAAGGCGTGGCGCCGTTCGACGTCGAATACCGCATTGCAGATAAGGACGGCGGGTGGCGATGGTGGTCGGCGCGCGGCACCGTGCTCAGAGACGAACAGTGTCAACCTCGCCGTTGGATCGGCGCCGTAACCGACATCACCGAGCGCAAGCAGACCGAGGAGGCGCTGCGCCTTTACGCCTCGGAGCTGGAGTCCGCTAAGACCGTGCAGGAAGAAAATGCGACTGAGCTTCGCCAACTCGTGGAGGATCTCGGGGAGGCGAAGCGGCAGGCGGAGGCCGCCACGCAGGCCAAGAGTGAGTTCCTGGCCAATATGAGCCACGAAATCCGGACCCCGATGAATGGCATCATGGGCATGACCGAACTCGCCCTGGAAACGGAACTCACCCCGGAGCAACGGGAGTACCTGGCGATGGTCCAGACCTCAGCCGATTCGCTGCTCACTGTCATCAACGACATTCTGGATTTCTCGAAGATCGAGGCTCGTCAGCTTGAGCTGGATCGCATTGAGTTCAATCTACGTGACACCCTTGGCGACGCGCTGAAAGTGCTGGCCCTCCACGCCCACCAGAAAGGCTTGGAACTTGCCGACTTTGTCCAGCCCGAAGTGCCGGAGTGGTTGGTGGGTGATCCCGGGCGACTGCGCCAAGTCCTCACCAATTTGGTGGATAACGCCACCAAATTCACGGAGCAGGGCGAGGTGGTCGTCCGGGTGGCGGTGGAAGGGCAAACGGCAGACCCCGGCTGTTTGCATTTCACGGTCAGCGACACCGGCATCGGGATTCCCGCCGAGAAGCAGAAGTCGATCTTCGAGCCGTTCGTGCAAGTTGATGTTTCCACCACCCGCAGGTACGGGGGCACCGGGCTGGGGCTGGCCATCACCTCCCAGCTGGTGGCCTTGATGGGGGGTCGCCTCTGGGTGGAAAGTGAACCCGACAAAGGCAGTACGTTCCATTTCACCGCGTGCATGGATTTGGCGCCAACTCCGGCGGAGCGGCCCCCTCGGGCTTCTCCCGAAATACTCCACGATCTGCCGGTCCTGGTGGTGGACGACAACACCACAAACCGCAAAATCCTGGAGATGATGCTCCGGCATTTGAAGATGGTCCCGACGACTGCCGCTGGGGGGATCGCGGGCTTGGCCGTGATGAAACAGGCCAAAAAGGCCGGGGAAACCTTCCGCGTGGCTTTGATTGATTCCCTCATGCCGGACATGGACGGGTTCGCTCTGGCGGAAAGGATCAAGCACGACCCTGAACTGGCGGGCACGATGATCATGATGCTGACCTCCAACGGCCTTCGCGGCGACGTTGCGCGTTGTCGGAAACTAGGCATCGCCGCTTACCTGATCAAACCCGTCAGACAGTCGGAACTGGTGGACGCCATTCTTAGCCTTCTCGGCCAAGCTTCCCGAGAACGAGCGGACGTATCCACCCGCCACTCCTTACGCGAGGCCCGGCGGAAGCTCCGCATCCTGCTGGCCGAGGACAATTTGGTGAACCAAACCCTGGTGGTGCGATTGCTGGGGAAAGCGGGCCACAATGTGGTCGTGGCCGGAAACGGCAAGGAGGCATTGGCCGCTCTAGCAAAGGCAGGGCCCGGGGCGTTCGATCTGGTGCTAATGGACGTGCAAATGCGCGAAATGGATGGCTTCGAAGCAGCCGCGGCCATCCGCAAGAAAGAAAGGGGGACGGGAACCCATCTGCCGATTATTGCCATGACGGCCCACGCCATGAAAGGTGACCGGGAGCGGTGCTTGGCGGCGGGGATGGACGGTTACCTCTCCAAGCCTGTCAAGAGGGAGGAACTCATCGACGCAGTCGAACCCCACAGTTACGAGTCCCCGGCGCCAGAAAAGGATATGCTCGCTCGGAAGCAGCCGGGCCTGGATAGAGCGGCCGTCCTGGCCCGCCTGGATGGTGACGAAGAACTGCTGGTGGAGCTGGCAGGGCTGTTCATCCAAGAGTCTCCCAAACTGTTGTCGGCGATCCAGCAAGCCATCGAACAGGATGACGCCCAGGGGTTAGAGCGCGCGGCTCACGCCCTGAAGGGTTCGGTCGGCAATTTCGTCATTGCGACGGCAGTCAAGGCTGCGCAAACGTTGGAGACCATGGGTCGTGAGGGGAACCTCGCCGCCGCCGATACCGCTTACGCCGTGCTCCAAGAAGAAATCGCCGGCCTCGTGCAGGTTCTTCCACGGCTTGAAAGCGAGGTGCACCCGTGAAGAACCGCCCCCAACGTGTCGAGCACTGAACATGAGAGCCCTAATTGCTGAAGACGACCCGGTTTCCCGCCGCATGCTCAAGACGTTTCTGAGCAAAGCGGATTACGAGGTCGTTGTAGCCACCGATGGTCTCGAGGCTTGGGCCCTGCTGCAACAGCCCGATGCCCCCCGCTTGGTGATCCTCGACTGGATGATGCCCCGAATGGACGGAATTCAGCTCTGTCGAAAGATTCGGAATTGCGCTGAGAGTTTCTATGTTTACATCGTGATGCTGACCGCGAGGACCCAAAGCCAAGACATCCTTGACGGACTGGAGGCCGGCGTCGATGACTACCTAACCAAGCCTTTCAACCCCCCAGAATTGATGGTGCGTCTGCGGGCCGGCAGGCGAATTCTCGATTTGCAGGAACGGCTGGTGGCCGCCTGCGAAAAGCTGCAAGTGCTCGTCGCCGATAATCCAGAGGCCGACCTGCAAAACCGCACGAGCCTTGTTGACATCTCGTGAGGCCAAACGGCGGGCCGTGCGGGTCCGCCCAGAATTGGAGTTTTGGGAATCGAGGGTCCAGGCATGCAAATCCTTATCGCAGAAGATGATGTCATCACCCGCCGCACGCTCGAGGCTCTCCTCGTCAAATGGGGCTATGCCGTGATCGTGGTTCGTGACGGCGTCGAGGCGTGGAAAATACTGTTGAACTTAATCACCGGGCTGTCAGATGTTGTCTGCCCACTCCCACTGAAAACCCGACTGGACCGCTTGCATTCAGATGTGGTGAGTCGTATGTTAGCGGTCGGTCGATATTCCAAAACGGAATCCCCGGTAATGCCGATTTTGGGACAGTTACTCGGGGCTGAATGCTGCGCTGGCAAGCACGGCAGTACCTACCCGGGGGAGAAATGAAGCAGGAGTTTTGGACGGAAAAACAGACTGCCGCCTTTCTTGGCGTCCAGCCGGGAACCTTGGCTATGTGGCGTTACTTCCAGCGCTATCCGCTGCCCTTTGTGAAGATGGGCGTGTGGGTCCGCTATCCCCGGGCGGAAGTGTTGGCCTTTGCCCGTGTGTATCCGATGTGGCGGAAGATGTGGACACGCCCGCTCCCGGCGGCATGGTGGACGGAAACACAGACGGCGGCATTTCTTGGCGTGCAGCGTGGGACCTTGGCGGCGTGGCGCCGCGAGCGGCGCTATCCGCTGGCCTATGTAAAAGTGGGCGCGGCGGTCCGCTATGCCCGGGCGGAGGTGCTGGCCTTTGCCGAAACGTACGGCGTTTTGAAACGCGCGCGGCTCCAGCGGCGACGGTTGAATATGGACCACTCGCAGCATGCAAAAGGTTTGAATGCGAGGAGTTTGAAAGCAGTAGATAGGAAGGCGCCGTAAAGTCCAGAGAAACTCCACTTCAGACCTCTGATTTCGAGGCTGGCATGACGGTGACCCGGCCGCCCAAGTCCCGGATCACGCGCCGGCCTGCCGCAGCAGTTTCCTCTTCGTAGCGGTAGACACCTGGCGTGGAGGCGCTGATGAACTTCCCGGACGCCATCTGGCGCAACGCCTTGATCTGCTCCGCCGCGGAACGTGAAACCGGCACGATGTACCGCGATGCCTGGACGAGAGTTACTCCCAACCGGTGCGCCTTCCGGCAGCACTCTTTGATTTCCGCACCTGTCCAGCCTTCATCGTTCGGCAGCTCGCCCGACACGTCATACTTCTTGAGATAGATTCCCCAGATCGTCTCGCGCTCCTCGGCCGTTGGTAGATCAAAGAAGAACGTGCCCAGCGTGAAGCGCCTACGCAGCTCGGGTGGCAAGCTCGCGATGGAATTGCAAGTCGCAATGAACAGCATCCGCCCTTGCGAAACCGCGTCAATGATCTGGAGCGCCGTGCGAAGTCGTTCGGTCGAAGCACCCACCAGAGAACTCTCCATGGCCGGCAGGTCAAAAGCAATCGTGGGGATTCCCGCCGTACCGCCCGTGGCCTTCGCGGCCGCACTTTTGGCGGCGCCGGGTGGACCAATAAACACGGCTCCGTCCGCCTCGCGGTCCTGCATGTACGTCAGGATGGTCCCCGTCATCTCCGTCTTTACGCCAGAGAGGTCAGTGCCCGTTCCCGCAAACGCCTTCTCAATCTCATCAATGAACACGACAACGCGGGGAGGATCGACACCTCGAAGCACTGCCCGCAGGAAGTCCTTGACGTTCTCGACCCCGCCAATATCCTCAAAGGTCTCGCCACCTCGCCACACCGCGAGACCCGGCGTCTGCTCGATGATCTGGCGCTTGCGCTCCCAGAGGTCTTCTGTATCCAGTTGGCGCTTGACCAATGAGATCGCCAGTGCCTGTTCCGCCGGAAAGGCGGCCAGGCCGACAAGGGCATCTACGGCCCTGACGATCACCGAGCGCTCGGGCTCACCCAGGTTGGCCGCATTGAAAGTCTCCCGAACAATCTGCTCCAGGTGAGTGGTGGAAGGCAGCGGCTCATCAAGGACGAGAACGTCCTGACCCAATTCCGGCGGCAACGTCGCGCCAGGCGCTGCCAGCAATACCAGCATCCGGCCCGTCGCCTTGAATGAATCTCGCAGGTCCCAGATCCCTTGCATCACTCCGGGGTCATTCCAGAAGCGGTGCGCGTTCGAGTAGAGCAACAGCCCGTCCTCGCAAAGCTGCTGGGCCAAAAGCAGGGTGTCGACCGGCCCCATCGTCGCACCCTGGCGTTCGCCCAGCAGGCGCGCCAGTTCGTCGCCGCTGTCCCGCCCGATCGCATAGAGGCCGCGGACCACATCCCACCCGAGCAGCGGGGGAAGCTCGCGGTTTTGCTTGAGAGTCTCGATGATGAAATGCGTTGTGCTTGCCGGGTCGGCAGTGCGTACCGCCACGAGCGGAGTCGAGACACACCGCGCAGCATGGAACGCCGACCGAAACTCCTCCATAGATCGAATCATGGAAGGTGCTCCTTTCGGGAAGGACTTTCAAAGAGGGAAGGTAATGAGGCAAACCGAGTGGGGCCCTACCAGGGCAAGCCGCGGGTGGGGAATCCCGTGACCTCCGCTCGGCCGCCTTCCTTGATGCTGACTTCAGTCAGCTCTTCGCTGAAATCGGCGGGAGTGTAGCGGTGGCTGAACAGCCGCAGAACCTGGTTGCGAGTTGTGCGCAACGGCTGACTGCCTGGCTGAGCCTGATTGAAACGCCCAACGACGGCGAAGTCAAGGCAGGCACGGATTTCTTGCCAGAGACGGCGCCTGTGTTGTTCGGACGAACCATCTCCCCAGGTCCAGTATCGACCCTTGGCGAGTTCGTGTTCCGCATAGCCGCTGAACATGCCGAAGCTTAGCTCTGGGGCTTGCTGATGCAGGCCTTGAATCAATCGCAGCAAGCTGTCCGCTTGCTGCATGGGCTCGCCACCGGAAAAGGTGACACCCTCCAATGTATGCTGTGCCTGTGCCCGCACGAGATCCTGAGCTACAACATCAACCGGGACTTCGGCGCCATGAAACGGATGGGTTCGCGAGTTCCAACATCCAACACACCCGACGCTGCATCCCTGGAAGAACACCACGGCACGAAGGCCTGGCCCGTTGGCGCGGCTGGCTGGAATCAACGCATGAAGCAGCATGGCAGTCCTCCTTCAGCGCTGGCTTTTCTCTCGCTCGATCACGTGGCCGGTGTAATAGGCGGGCTTCTTCCGCACCACCTTCACACTGTCTCCGCCACGGAAGTCATCAAAGGCCTTCTCGCAGCCCTGTCCCGCAAAGCCCTCCAGATCGAGGGTGGAATTTCCTTGCTCGTCAATGGTGACTGTAATCGTTTTCTCTTGCATGGTGACCTACCTCCGCGCGACAAATTGGAGTCGCACCTGCTGCCCTTCCGAGGTCTCGGTCACTTCCCGGCCTTTCAGGATGTAGCCCCTGGCACGAGCCATGGCCAGGGTCTGCTTCTCCTTGTAGAGCTGCTGAACGCGGCCAAGCCACCTGCCGCCATAGCCACGGTGCTCGTCGAGTTCGTCCGTGATCAGGGTGAGCCGGCCATCCGGCTGGCGCGTAAACCCGATATCACCATAGGCCCCGCGTAGGTGCTGGCGTCGGATAACAATGTTCGCGACCTTTGCCTCTTGCTCCGAGTAGTACGAGTTCAGCCGCACTCCCTCTGGGTGGACCTCAACCTCGTAACCCATCTCCTTCAGAGCCTCCACGAGGTATTTCTCCTCGCGCAAGACCGTCTGAGTCTCACCGTATTTCGACACAGCGTGCCTCCTTTCTGTGTATTCCGGTTGTTGCGTGACCTGAACCATAATGTGGCCGCGTGATTGAAAGAAGTGGGGCCAGTGACCCGTGAGACCGGGATTTTGCGCCGCGTTCTCTTTAGAGAGTCAGCGTAGTGCGGCGTTCTGCCATGGTTTGCGTTTGCTGCGATTGGTAAACCAAAGGCGACTGCTCGTTGCTGATGCCAGGTTGATAGGAGTCTGGTCGGCTTTCAAAGCCCCGTCGCCCTATTTTCCAGGAAAGGGCATTCATCGGGCATTAAGAGCGAAATCCCTTCAGGAAGGCGTCGATTCCTCTTTGCATTCAACATTTCTCAGCGATAGTCTTCTTTCTGTCTTGCACCGGTAAGCGAACCTGGTGTCCTGGTGGCTAGTTATAAGGTTCTCAAAAGCGTGGCTCGTACCCCCATAGCTTTGCCCTACCTGCTCCTTGCGGAGGTTCGTGAATGGAAAGGCTCCGTGTATTAAGAAAAAAAGTCGTGCGTCATGCTCAACAGGCCCTCGCTGGCTTCTCAACATACTTGCAAAGTAGCCCGGACAGGCTCGCTAAACTTCTTCGCAAGGCTGACGAGCGCATCAAATCCTTTCCTGGCATTGAAAGTGACCGCACTCGGCTCAAAAGCGAAATCGAGGCTGCCGAGGTCGAGATCAACCTTCTCCGCTCTGTCGAGGGAACTGTGCAGGATGTCCCTGTGCCGCGGGAAACGTTTTCCCATCTGAAACACATCTTGAACCCCAAGCGTTACGTACCCGATGCGCTCAAGGGATTGGCCGAACGGATAGCACAACTTGGTGGAGACCAGGAGATTATCCAGCTTCGGGTGTCGCCGGAGGAAGCTGCGACTCTGCTCGAGGGGATCCCACGATATGGCAGTATCCTCTCTTACTTCCCCGAGCGACCGCCGAGAATGCTGCCTCAACCCGATGGATCGGAACTTGAAAGGGAACCGTGGCGCTGGGTATGCAACCTCAAGCCTGGGCGCAGCCTGATGGGTCCCACTCTAGGCGCCCCCGGAACGGAACCCGTGCTCATCTGCTCGCCAAGGGAAACTGGTTCGCACCGGCCCGGTGGAACCTTCTACCTTGTCGGGATTCGCAGCGCAGTAATGTGTGGAGCTGATCGGATTCTCGCCGAACTCGCCTCTCCAGGCTGGCCGCCATGGGGTGACCGCACAGGTCTGAAAAGGAGCCACATCGAGCTCTCGACGAACTCCGAGGTAAGGGTATACAAAACCTACCGGCCTGCGGTGCAATGGTTTGTAGCGCTCTGTGATGAAGCTTGCCGCGAAAACCCCGCCGCGTGTCGGACCAATGAACCGCACTTTATAGAGAATCCCTCCTTCTCCTACAAAAGGCCCCTTACGCAGATCGAGGTGTGTATGCAAGGCACAATCAAACGAGTCATCCGCGATCGTGGATTTGGGTTCATTCGCTCCACTGATGGCCAAGAGGTGTTTTTCCACCGCAGCAGTCTTCAGCAACTGAATTTTGATGGGTTGAAAGAAGGCGAGACGGTAGAGTTTGAGATGGAGCGCGGCGAGAAAGGGCCACGGGCCACGAACGTCCGACCCAGTGCGAAGTAATTCCCCGGTCTTTTCGACATCCCACAGAAAAGCCGGAGGGCCTGCCTGCGCAGGCAGGTCTCAAAGGCAGAGGCTCTGCGCTACCCCGCTTGATGCGCACCCGGAAAAAACCTTGCCAGTTTCTGAGCGCCGGGGCGTCGTTGGAGCGGACAGCGCCCTAGTCGTAGAGGTGCAACCCCTGACTCCCTCGAAGTTGGCTTCGAGGACGCGTGCATGATTGCAGGCCTCGCCGGCGGATAGCTCCCCTGTAAGGCCGCAGGATTTACTCACGCTCAAGTAGAACCGAGGGTAACGTCAAACGATAGCCGAAATTCTGTACTCCCGGCCAGGATATGATTCAAATCCAAACTTCCGGCCACATTATGATTCAAACGGACTTCCCACAGCCCGGGAGCACGGGGAAGAAGCGGGGTTTGAGGGTCACGACGGCCACTTTATGATTCCATTCGTAGCCATTTGTTCGTTCAAGTCACAATCAGGCAGAACTGGCCGCGGGCAGCCCACTGCGGCCCGAATCATGTCTCTCGTGCAGCCAGCCCAGCAGATGTACTTGCGAGGGTCCTCGATCGAGATCGAGAGGTTATCTGCGCTGCGGTCGTGCCCCTCTTCGGCGCAGGATGGGCACCGGGTGATATTGTTGTGCCCCACTGTGCGGAGCTTGGTGTGGATGTGCTCGAGGATCCGGAATTCGGACCCACCCGTGTGTCTCCTCATCTCCGGTTCAGCCTTCGGCTCTGGTGGCAGGAACTGAGGTGGATTGGCTTTCCCCGCAATCAATCCGGCAAGCTGGTCACCGGTCATCTTGGGAAGCGAATTCAGGTAGCACATCTGCTTCTCAAGATCTTCATCGGCACCGTCAAACCAGAAGCGCTGAGCCGCGCCCCGGTGAATGCCCAGCGGCCCACGGATGGCATTGCCGTACCTGCCGGGCTTCAACGCATCGTGCTTGGGGAAGACCTCGATTCCTTCCCGCCGCTTGCCTCCCTTGACCGGGATACCCAACCGCAGGGCAAGGCCGCAAATGTAGATGCGGCAGTCCCGCGCTGGGAGCGGTTCCGCCATGAATATCCAGAGATGTCCGCCACGATGGCTTTTCTCAAGAGCCGACTCCACCCCATCCTGCCTGAGGTAGAAGCTGAGCTTGAGGAGATCCGTAAGCGCATCCCAATAGTCCGCGTCGATGGCCATCCACTTCGAGCACTGGGTGGCAGGGTTGATCGAGTAGAGGCCGATGGTGATTTCGCCTTCGAGGTGCCGCCGGATTGTGTCCAGCGTCAGGCTCAGCCCCTGGCCGGTTTTCTTGTCCTTGGGGCGGTAGTAGTAATGCCGGCCATTCTCCGCGTGCGGTCGGTTGGACTGAAGGGTGTAGGCCCGGCGGTTGACGAAGAGGCGGAAGTAGTCCGCCACCACAGTGGCGGGCGCTCTAAGGCGAAGCATTGGCATTCTCTCCTCCCGGAAGTCAGGTGGAGGACACATCTCCATAATGTGGGTGGTAAAACGAGAGGAATTCTCTGCCGAATAGACCGGCTAGAGGCTCAGTAGGTAATCAAAGGCGGACAGGTTGCCGAAGCGGACGGAATTTATACGCTTGCCCACGACGTTGGCGAAGTACTGGAGAATCGCGGTCAGCTTCAGGATAGCGGGTTTTTCGCGCAGTCGGAGCCAACGCCGGGTGATCAGGGAAACGAAGACTAGGCGGAAGCACAACATCACGAACCGCTCTTCAAGCGAATAGCGCTGGTTCACGTTGGCGGCATTCCTGAGCAGATAAGTGAGTGCCCGGAAATCGCACTTGAGGCTCATCTGAAGCTGGAGGGAGTCGAAGGGCGCGTTCATTTCTTCCAACGCCTCACGCACGGCAGGAAACTCCAGGCGGTTGGCCTTGACTATGCTCAGGAAGTACTCCCGGTCGAATTGGCGGCGCAGGATGGTTTGGAGGGTGCCCTGCAGATAGAAGAAGAAGAGCGCGGTAGAGAGGATCAAGATTAGGGCGGCCAGGACCATCGTTTACCTCACTCAAGCTTCCAGTTCTACCGGGACCGCGGTCACACACAAAACCATGCCGGCGCGGCGCCGCTGGAGCATTCGCTATCGTGGCCAGCTTAAAGGGGAACGCCAAGGTTGGCAACAGTACGGGGGTACCGCCTGCCGTGCTCATCCTCATGCAAGCTGAGAAGTTCCGTCCGCTCATTTGGGCAAGATTGTTGACGCGCTAGGGGTTCAAATGGAGGTCAACGTAGGGAAGAAAAGCACTCGTGGTCAGTGCGTTGCGCCAGCGAGGGCTGACGCCATGAGGTCAGTGGCCGCCTGCAGCTTCGGGATATCAGCCTCCGTCATGCCGCCGACATCACCGTACTTGAAGGTGCCACCACTTGCCCATTCGACCACTTCCCCGATCGCTTGCTTCTTGGTCGTGGCAACTCGCCGTGCTGCCGTCAGGAAATCGTTGCGAAGCTGGTTGAACCCCGAACTTGCAGCCGACCCGTTCCCATTGTTCTGCGTAGGAGGTAAGGCGGCCTTGTCGGCGGGTGTCTTGCCCGACCCGTTCGCGCCATTCGGGGCAGTGTCGCTGTCGAAGGACGAAGGCTTCGTCGTCGGCTGCGGTGCGGTAGGGGCGGGGAGCGTATCGGAAGGAGAACCTGACGCGGCGCCTTCGCCGGCCGCAGAGCCATTCAATGACGCCGGATAGAACTCCGCCACGACCTCTGGCGCCTGCTCTTGCTCGTCCTCTACCACGTCCAAGACCTTGCCACCCGACCCGAGCAGCTTTCGAGTCTCGGCAAACAGCCGTGCGTTCTCAGTCAGGTTAGCGATAAGTTTCCGCATGTCGTCGCCTTCGACCTCGAGACTCAGCGCCCAGATGGATGATGTCTTCTTTCTCTTCTCCTTGCGGTCGAAGTACGTGGCCTCCTCCGGGCGAACGGTCAGCTTGGCCGTGATCCCGGCCAGGCGACCGCCCGTGAAAGTCTGGATCTCCTGCAAGGCGGAGTGGATCTGGCGAATGGATCGGTAAGAGCACGTGTGGATGCGGCAGACACTCCCCAGCCGGGGGAAGTCCGCCAACACGAAGCGTAGGTCGCCACCCGGTTTGCACTGTCCACTCGAAAGCTCTGGACAACCGCTGCCGCAGTGGGTCCATGGCTGTCCGCTAGGCTTTTCAGCCGTGCGCCGAGTAGCCGAGGTCCCGTCACCCCAGCACTTCCGTTCGGTGGCCGTCCACCAGGCATAGGAACTGGGAAAGACGTTCTCGATGTCATCATCGATCAACATAATGTGGAGTTCGCGGCACTCGTCTCCGTAATGCTCGATCAGTTCCGGATCGACTTCCCACCCAACCCGGTTGGCTGACTTCTTCTTGCGCAGGAAGACGAAGTGGTCGAGCTTGGTGGGATAGTTGTGGTCTCCATTGGGTGGCAGGCCGATGGAGACCTTGGTGGATACGGACAGCCGCTGGACGACACGACCGTCTTGGTCGTGCGTAACACCAATGATCATGGGGATTCCTCCTTCGCAGGATCAATTCCCTGCCAGTTCTCCCACAGGAAATGGGCTTCAGAGTGCTAATCCTGTTTCAGAGGTAGGAAGGTACTGACTGCGGCTTCTCGAACGATTCTGGGTCCGTAGAGGCCCCTTTCTGTGGGGAGTCAGAGGGCGTAATGCGTTCTCCCGAGAGTTCTGGAAGTTCCGGTTTGCTCCTTCCCGGCGTGACTTCGGATCGTCCGACCACTTATCGACATATTCATTCATGGATTCGCCCGTGGACGTGCTCGTTCCATAACCTGATGAGACCGCCTGCGCGCCGTTTCTGAAGGTCCCAGGCCGATACTGGCCGCTAGCAGCGGCAGCGGGATACCCGAATTGCGGTTCGTGGCAGATTTCGATGACGGAGGAGACAGGGAAGGAAAGGTGGCTGAGAAATCGGTAAGATGAGGCAGTTCCCAGTCTCGCTTACCCGGGAGAGGCAAGGCATGCTCTCTCATGGCATACCGACACCCTGCCAGAGGAAAGGAGTGGTCGCAACGGCTTGGCTTGAGCGTATACTGTGCGCATCTAGAAAGCCCAAATGGAAATTCTCGTCGAAAGGAGGCATTGTGGTGTTCAGCCAAAACTACCAGAGAATAAAGTATCTACTGCTCTTGACGCCCGTCGTCGCACTGATTCTCGCGCTGGCCGGATGCCAGCAGCCACCAGCACCTCAAGCGCCGGACACAAGGGCCGCAGATGAAACTGCCATAAGGGCCGCTGAGGCCGAAATGGCAAAGGTCGTGGGCGCCTTGGACGCGGCGAAGGCGGTGAGCTTCTATACCGACGACGTCGTCGTCATGGCCGTGGATGCTCCCGTGGTCCAAGGCAAGGAGAACATGCAGAAGTACTTTGAAACGTGGATGAAAGAGAAACCGGAATTCTCGGTTAACACGGCGAAGGCCGAGGTTGCCCGGTCCGGTGATCTCGCCTACACCTGGGGCACCGGAAAAATGAGTGTCAAAGACAAGAAAGGCAAGGTTGCCGAAACCACCTTCAAATACGTCAGCGTGTGGAAGAAGCAGGCGGACGGGGGCTGGAAGATTGTGGTCGACACGATGATTCCTGATCCTCCTGAAACGAAAAAGTAAGAAGCCGCCGATCATGGACAAACGTCGTACCGGCGGGTGGCGCGTTCATCACCACCCGCCCTTCTCTCAAGGTCACGCCACCTAATCCTTACAGCAGTAGTAAAGAGGTGTTACCAACGGTAATCCGCATTCATACGGAGTTTCCGGTTTGAGCCAAAAGAGTGTGCTCTCGGTCTCCCCGGGTCTTTACCTGCCAGGCTTTCTGAATACATAAGCAGGCCAGCTTCTGACCGACTGGGGTGAAACCGCACGAACACTCCTGCCCGTATTGCTCCGCTCTCATTGACCGTCAAAGCTCTCACTTCGGCGATCTGACCCGTCAGCACTTGACGGAGCTCCCAAATCCACCGCCTCTGTTCATTGGTCAGCTGGAAGGAACCAATCTGGCTCTCTACCCCGGTCGGTCCTTCCACAACCATGGCTCCCAGGCTGCCCCCGAACTTCCCCGCACCTTCAATGCAACGTGTGACTCTTACATCGAGGGTGTCATTCGCCTTGACCTTGAACCACTGGTCCACGGAATCCCGGTACTTCACGACCACGCCTTCGCTCCAAGGCAGGCCGCGGGGATCGTGGATGATGGCGCGATGGAACTCCACAGGGTCACCGCCTTCCGGCATGGCCGGAACGACATGGAGATGCCTGTTGAACAGGCGGATCTCCGCGATCACGGCTTCATAGAGCTCACGCCGCTGTCCATAGGGCATCTGGCTGAGGTCCCTGCCGTTGAACTTTGCAATGTCCCAGGCGTAGAACTCGACCGGACCTCGCTCCTGCTGAATCCGGATGGACTTCTCGGGCAGGGCATTCAGGATTCCGCCCACGCGGGCGGCTCCGTCCGGATGGTGAAGCTCACCCCGCAACACGGTTCCTTCCTGCTCGGGGCCTGGGAAGAGCCTGCGGGCCAGCCACACGGGAGAGCGATTGCGGAGGTCTTCGATGGCCAGGAGCTTATCGTAGTAAGACTCTCCTTCCGGCCGATGGCTGCGATAAACAGCCCGCAGGTTGTGGATCGCCACATTCGCGAGGCTGCCATCGTCTTTCCATTCGACGCTGACCGGGCGATCGGATTGGCGGAGGGTCTTGAGGAAATCTGGCGGTTCCAGGTGAATATCCGGTTTCGCGACCAGAACAGAATTGTCCTTCAGGCGGACAACCAGATACCGGTTCTTCTCGAAGGCTTGCCGGAAGGCATAGCGTCCCTTGAGGACACCGCTTGGAATGTTGACCTCAAAGGATTCCGTGTGTGGGTCAACTCCTTCGGCAACGAAGTCATAGTGGAAGCCTGCCTTCTCGGCATCGCGTTCGTGAACATTGATCTTGCCAAGCTGGCAGCTCCCACCGACCTTGATGACGCCCGTGCCGGAGTAGATCAGCCTCTTTTCACCCTTTCCGTAGCCTTCCTCGATGACCCCGTCGAAGTCATCCACAGAGTGAGGCCCATTCTCAACTGCCAGGGTTCTGGGCCGCTGATCGGTGGGCAGACCTTTCTTCAGGGTGAACTTGGCGTATTCCTTCCCGGTCCGCGGGCCTGCCAGCAGAGCGCCATCCACTGCTTTCTTCTGCAGGGCACGATTCAAGGCCAGTTGCCGGGTTCCGAGCGGCTGGGGCGTACCCAGAAGTTCCTTCGCCCTGCCGAGCGCAACTCCGAACAGCAGCCTTTCCCGAGTCGCTAAATCCTTGCTCAAAAATGAACCTTCGCAGCGAACTCGAAGTCGCGCGGGTTGCCCGCGCTCGTAATCGTACCAAATGCCGCGGAACCGAAGCTGCCATTAGGATCGCTGAGCGGCGGCGTATTCGTGACGTTGAATACCTCGGCTCGAAACTCGAGGTTAACTCTTTCGGTGATTCGGAAGACTTTCCCTAGCATCAAGTCCGCATTCTGCAGGGCGGGTCCGCGCACCGGGTTGCGCGAGCTGGTCCCGATGGTAAACTGCGGCGCCGCCGTGAATGCCGCCCGGTTGAACCACTGTGCGATGGAGCGATTTGCGAAGTCGTTGGGATTGCTGATCCGGTTTGGGCGCTGTGTTCCGAATCCCAGATTAGAGTTGGAATTCGTGGCTTGAGAAATTGCGACCCGATCTCCTGCCTGGACACGAACCAGGCCGGAAATCTCCCACCCGGAGATTTTCCAGATCTTCGGGATCTGGTACACCCACCCTGATGAGAAAACGTGCGGGATATCTCCCTGAGAAAAATCTCTTTCGAGTTTCAGATTGTTCGCGTCCGCGACGCCTGTGTTCAGTATAGGTCCAGTAAAGATGGTTTGCGAAAAGACACTCGAAGCGCTGTCCATCAGCTTGGACCACGTATAGGCAAAACTGAAGGTCAGACCTTTCGAAAGGCGCTTCTCCAGCTTGGCCGCCAACGCGTTGTAACTGGAATTGCCGATATTGTCCCGAAACAAAGCGACCGTCGTGAATCGTGGAAATGGCCGCAACAATTGTTGCTGGGTGATTGTCGCACCACCAAGCGAGGACGACGCTGGAATCTGTCCAAAGAACGGGTTGGACACACGTTGCAGCAACTGCGATCCGAGCGAGAGATAATGGTCCGGAAGTTGATTGATGTTGGGGTCGGGAATGCCGAGGTTGGTGTTCTTGGAGCCCAGGTATCCCACTTCCACATTGAGGTTCTTCCCGATCGTCTTCTGCACCGTAAGGTTCCATTGCTGGGAATAACCTGAAGCATGGTTTCGGTCCGTACCGAAGACGCCCTGTCCGAGTCCCGAGTTCGGATTCGGGGCCGCGACTTGCACGGTGGGGCCGCTGGCAAGCACGAAAGCTGGATGGATGTTGTCCTGTGACCGCTGTCCCACCGTCTGGACGAATGGAAACTGTGGCAGCGTGAACGGCGTCGTGATTCCACTTTGTTCGAACCAGATCATCCCATACCCCGCGCGAACTGCCCAGGAATTGCCGAGGCGGTAGGCCAATCCCGCACGAGGGCCGAAATCACAGCAGTCAAGATTGCGCGACGTACGCGGAAAATCCAGCACTTGCATTTGCAGGTTGAAGACAGCTCCCTGATTGTGGACCTCGGTCGATGGAAAGTTGAGGGTGTAGCGCGTCCCGAGGCTCAGCGAGAGCCGATCCGAAACTTTCCAGTCATCAACGACAAAAAACTCCGCGATGTGAGCGCGCTCCTGCAAAATCTGTTTCTGAATGTCGATCGTAAAAGAGTTCACATAGCCCAACAGCAGCGACGCCACCGCGTTCCCGGTGCCGGACGTGTTAAAAGTAAAACTGCCTGTAGGATTCGGAGGATTCAGCACGTCAAGCGCCTCGCGCCTGATGTCCGTTCCGAACTTGATCGTGTGCCTTCCGCGCACCATCGTGAATGTGTCCAGATACTCGGTAATCGATGTCGTGAAATTGCTGTTCGCTCCCGACGTGGGCCCGATCTGCTGAAAACCGGCAACCGAGAAGATTGGCAAAACAGATGAGAAGGAGGTATCTGGAAGCCCCGCCACGGTGACGCCGCCGTTTTGCAATGATTTCTGATGCAAATCACGTCTGGTGTACCCGAATCGTGCCTGGTTCAACATCGTCGGCGACACGCTCCACTCGTAGGCCGCTGCGATGCCATCGCCTCGCGTAACTGCATGACCTGTGACTCCCGAGGTGATGCTCCCGCTTCCATCCGGCAACGGGGTGACCGGCGTGTCCTCGTCGCGAAAATACGAATAGCGCCCGAAAATACGATGATTGGAGCCAAGATAGCGATCGATTCTAGTGTCGAACTGGTGCTGCCCATCCGGCTCTACCCCCGTGCGCGAGAAATTGTTTGCGGCTCTTGAGGTTGTCGGCGCTGGATAGTGCTGTAGTACTTGCTGTGCGACCAAATCAACTTTGTTCGCAGGTATGGTCGTAAACGATTGGCCGCTCACGGGATCGGTGACTGGCGTCGTGAAGATCCCTTGGCGCTGGGCAAGCGTGGGCACCGTGCTAATGCGAGTGACCGCGGTGCGCAGGCGAGAGCCTTGCCAGTCGGTAAAGAAGAAGGTTTTGCCTTTTTGAATCGGCCCACCCAACGTGAAACCGTACTGATTGCGCCGGAATTCCGGCCTTGGACCAGGGGGCGCGAAGAGGTTCCTGGCGTTCAGGACCTCGTTCCGGAAGAACTCGAAGAGTGAGCCGTGCAGCGCGTTGCCGCCTGACTTGCTGTTGACCATGATCGTCCCGCCGTTGGAACGCCCGTATTCCGGGGAATATGCGTTGATATTCAGACGGAACTCTTCGATCCCATCAATAATCGGAAAGAAGACCACCTGACCAGGCTCTGGTTGTAGTACGCTGATGCCGTCGTAAAGGTATTCGTTCGTCCGCGGGCGGCTGCCGTTAATCCGGGGGAGCACGGAGCCGCCGCCGGGAAGCGCCACTCCGGGCGATAGCGTGACCAGGGAGATGAAGTTGCGCCCGTCGAGCGGAAGATTAACGATCTTGGTCTGATCGACGTTGTGGCTGACCTCGCCCGTGGCGGTTTGCAGGAGCGGCGCTTCCGCAGTCACGTCTACGGATTGTGCCTGTTCGCCCACTCTGACCTGGACGTCCAATTCGGTATGATCCGCAATGCGCAGAGTAATTCCAGACTGCCGGTAGGTGCGGAATCCAGGTTGCTCCACGGTCAGCACGTATTCGCCCGCTGGCAATCCGAGCAGGTGATACTCCCCGCGCCCGTCGGACGTCGCCACGAATCTCACGGAGGTAGCCTGTTCTTCGGCTTGCACCTTCGCGTTCGGCACAGGGAGGTTCGAAGGATCGGTGATGGTGCCGAACAGTTCTGTCTTCCCCGCCTGGCCAAAGCAGTACGTTCCCGGGAGAAACAGGGTCAATATGGACAGACCGAGGATCAACCTTCGGTTGGGAAGAGAATGCCCGCGATGGGGCAGGCGGATACAAAGCATCGGCTCAATACTCCTTGCTCTTTTTAAGGGATATAGTAATCTATAAACGACGACACAATATATATCCGACGGCGGAATAAATGCAAATCCAAAATAGATTGGCGGAAATGCGGCACAAGCGAGGGATCTCAGCGACCGCGCTGGCAAAGCAAGTGGATGTGCGGCGGCAGACGATCTATGCAATTGAAGCGGGAACCTATATTCCGAACACCTTGGTTTCCCTTCGTCTTGCCCATGTGCTGGACGTTAAGGTGGAAGACCTTTTTTGTTTTGACGAGAAGCCATCTGCACCGCAAACCGTTCGGGATGTCGAGCTGCTTTCATCGGATGAATCGTTGCAGCCCGGTCAGCCTGTGCGTCTGTGCCGCGTCGGAAAGAGGATGTTGGGAGTTCCATCTCGTCCTCTTCCTGTAACTCTCCCATTAGCCGACGGCGTCTATATAAAAGCCAGCGGAGCGCAGAGAGCAACAGTTCACTCCTTTGAAGCAGAAGATGACTCATCCAAGCGCCTGTTGATCGCCGGGTGCGACCCGGCTGTGTCCATCCTGGGCCGGTTCGTGGCGAAGGAGGCGGACATAGAGCTAATTGCCGCCATTTGTTGCAGCCTTCAGGCAATCAAATGGCTCAAAGATGGCAAAGTTCATATTGCAGGTTCGCATCTGATTGATCAAAAAACCGGCGAATCAAATGTACCGATCGTGAAGAAACTGCTTCCAGACGGTGGGTACAAGATCATCACCTTCGCTCAGTGGGAACAGGGGTTGGTCGTCGCAAAGGGAAATCCTAAGGAAATCAGAGAAGTTGCCGATCTTTCGCGGAAGAACGTCAAGTTGGTGAATCGGGAGAAAGGTTCCGGCAGCAGATTTCTCCTCGACGAAATGCTGGACAAAGGCGGGATCGAAGCCCCCAGGGTCCTCGGTTATAACCAGATTGCCCTCGGTCACATTCCTGCAGCATGGCATATCTATTCAGGTCAAGCTGATTGCTGTATGGCGACTCGCGCTGCAGCGCGGACGTTTGGCCTGGATTTTATTCCCCTCAAGACAGAACGGTACGACTTTATTCTCCGGGATCGCTTTTTCGAACTGCGGCCGGTCCAAGTTCTGTTGGATGTCCTCAACCGATCTGCGTTCCAGCGTGAATTAGAGGCACTGGGAAATTACGACATGACCCAAACCGGTCGAGTCCTGGTTTAGACCTGCCCAGAAGAGACTGGCTTTATCACGCAAACTCAAATCACCGCCAAATTGTGGTTTGGACCAAAGTGCTTTTGAGCTTCAACATCATGAGATCTCTATCAAGATAGGCGAGGGCCGGCTTTCTGGTCTGCTTTCTGCTTGCCGGGACCGCCTGCAACCAGGGCGCTCCACAGTGAGCAGCTGCCAGGACGGAAATAACCAGCGCGGCTGATTACCCGCGCTAAACGCCGCATCAGTCTTGACCGAATACCAATAATTCCCGGCTTGTCGCTAGCCTTGATCGAAAATGCCTCGGCGGAGATATGTCGGGAGGGGGCAGGATGCTGGGCCGAGGCGTTTTCGATAAGGAGACTAGAAGGAAGCCGTTGGCGCTTGCGGCGGACGCGGCGGCTATGGAGTTTGAATTGTAAGCCCTTCGGTCAAAAGGAGTTGGTAGCTCTCGGTTAACGGCAAGCACGCCAGCGTCCTGGACGGCCGAAGAGGTTCCATAACGGCCCTGATCCTATCGCCGTGCGAAACGGAGTGCAAGGTTATCTCTCTCGGTCGGACGAGGAGTCGCGCGAGTAGGCACGCGCAGCGTCCGCCGCACCGGCTTCGTTCTAGTCGCCCACTCGGAAAGTACTCTCCGGTTGCTCGCGGAGGAATTTATTCGCTCGCCTCACTGCAACAAGCAGCCGCTCAAATATTTCTGGCTCGGTAAATGGTTCAGCCTGGTAGGAGCATGTGTGGGATTAGCTAAGCCGAGGCGCTTGGCGGTTGAGAGGTCGCGCGGCTGCTGCTTAAGGTGCTTGAATGGCGAGATCTTCGACAGCGTGGTTGAGGCGAAGGTGTTGATCGAGCGCTGGCGAAGGGAGTACAACCAGGTGCGGCCGCACAGCGCGCTGGGGTACCGGGCGCCGGCGCCGGAAGCAATCCTGTCGTTGCCCCCGGGTTCCGCTCCACCCGGGGGCAACGGCGTACGGACTAACTTAGAAAGTGGTACAACAATTGGGGGTAGGTCATGTGTGCTAGCGCCATCCTATTCCTCGTACAGTTTCTGGAAAAGCTTAACCAAAGTGGGGTTGTCTCCGCGCACGTACACTGGGATATGTTCGATAGGCGCATCGGCCTTGATGACCTGCCCACCTGCGATTTTCTTTCCGGTCCATGCATCTGTCCAGTCGGTACCCGCAGGAAGGTAAACATCGCGGCTGCGTGCCTCGTATTTTGTTATCGGAGCCACCAGCAGATCCGGGCCGAAAAGGAACTGATCTTCTATTTCCGCTGTCTTTGGGTCACTCGCAAAGTCAAAAAATACAGGCCGCATCGGCGGAAGACCTTTATGAGAAGCCAGTTTCATCTGCTCCATGACGTAAGGACGCAGGCGCTCCCTGAGAATGATCGCGGCCCGGATATGGGGATAGGTATTGCCGCCAATCGTCCACGCTTCGTTGTTGGGCCGATTGCCATGAGTACGAAAAATAGGGGTAAAAACACCATACTGGTACCAGCGGATCATCAGCTCATGAAAACGGGGGCTCGTGTTGTCCTGGGTTACAAAACCACCGATTTCGCTGGCTCCCCAGGGGATCCCGCTCATTGCAAGGTTGAGTCCCGCTTTCATGTATTCTTCCAGATGCTCAAACGACGAAAGAATATCATGGGCGGCGGGGGCGGCCCCATAACGCTGACTGCCTGCCCAGGAACTGCGGCAGATTGTCACTACTTCTTTCTCGCCGGCCGCAACCAATCCTTCATAGATATTCTTCTGATGGGCTACAGGAAAGTAGCAATGAGCCTCTGTGGCAGGACCAATATGATAGAGAATCTGATCGTAATCCTGGATCTCATGGAAGTCATCGCAGGGGTCCAGCCAGAAGGTGCGTATGCCCAGATCAAAATAGTTTTGCTTCCACTTGCTCCAGAGATATTTAGCAGCTTCCGGATTTGTCGGGTCGTACTGGCGTGCCCCAGCACCCAGGAAGCTGGCACCAGGGATGGTATCCCTGCTGCCATCGATGGCTGAAGTTTTGTAATACGTAAACATATTATGATCTCGCATGTACGCAAAATTTTCACTTTCCGGAGCTACCAGGATCCATGGCGAAATCATGATTCTCACACCCATCTCGTTCATTTCCTTGACCATAGCCTTGGGGTCAGGCCAGAACTTCGGATCCAGCCTCCAATTGCCGGCGACATCCCAGTGGAGGAAATCAATGACGAGGACCGACAACGGAAGATCGCGCCGCTTAAATTCCCGTGCTACGTCGAGAAATTCTTCCTGTGTTTTGTACCGGAGCTTGCACTGCCAGAGCCCTGACGCCCAGTAAGGAAATTCCGGCGCGTGACCCGTAATGTCGGCGTAGTGCTCCAGTATCTCGGCATAAGAATCTCCTGCCGTAATATAGAAATCCAGCTGGCGGCAGCCATAGGAGATCCAGCGGGTCCTGTTATTTCCAAACTCGACTCTGCCCAGCGATGGATTGTTCCAGAGGAATCCGTACCCCTCGCTTGAAACCACAAAAGGGACGACGTGCTTGACATGCCGTTGATAGAGATCGATCACCGAGCCCTTCAAATTGACTCTTCCGGTAGCATTGAGGCCCATTCCGTAAAAGCGTTCACCATCACGTGGCGCCAGATGCAGTTCGGAGTGAAAGAGACCATCGCCTAACGGCTTGAAAGTACGTGTGCCGGGATTGTGAGCGTGCACAGCATAATCATATTCACTCAAGATTAGGACCTTTTTGTCGCCGGTATGCTTGAAAAACTGCAAGTGCCCGCTCTGGGTAAAAATATCGTGGATCTGAGCCGAGATCTTCCCGTTTCTGATGGTGGCTTTCTCCGGAGTGATTTCAATTTTCCCTCTGGTTCCGGCAGGAATATCCAAGGCCCAATCCGAAGTCTGACGGCCTCCCCGGGGAACTACGCGCACACGAAGACCGTCCGCCCCCCATGCTTCAATCGTGACAGTCTGGCCCTGATGACTGTAAATAAGTCTGTCGTCCTCAATTCTAGACCTGACGTCCATTCCATCATGCCCTGGTGCTGCCAGGACAGAAACACACACCGTCATCATCACCTTGAAGCATGACAGAAGGTATTTCGTGAATGATTTCTTCATGCGAACCACTTTTTCCCGACTCATGGTTCCTCCTATTCCCCCAGCATTCGGACTTGCGAGGCCCCCTTGCCGCGAGCAAGCATCATCGGGCTGAGGGCCTGACGTTACGGAACTGAGCGATGCCTTCGTTCACGAATAAACCGTCTGGACTTAAAAGCCGGCATGTTTCGGAATAGCCATAAAAGCGATGGAATCTTCGCGAACGATCATTTGCTCGCACTCCACGGCGGCGATCTGGCGGATTGACACCTGGAAGGTCTCAGGAACGCAGACTATTTCCTTCTCATCAATTGGAAGCTCATCCAGCATGCCCTCCAACGTCACCCTCGTGCCTTCAACTTCCTTTCCAGAGCTGGCAAGATCTTCCCAGGCAGAGAAGTACTCCGCGAAGTAGGCCCAGTAATACGTCTCGTCGATATCCGGGTCGAGGCTCTTCTGTTCTCGAAGCACCGCGACCCTTCGCAGGGCCAGCCCAGCAAGTTCCGGCGTCAAATCCACGAGGGCGAATTCACATCCCCCATCGCAATACTCGTCGTTGCTTGAAACCTTCAAGTGTCAATACGGATTTTGCGCGGAAGGCGCGTGGCCGCGAGAAAGCGCGAGAGTTGCTGACTAGGATATCGCTAACGGTTGCCCCAAGCGATGACAGCCGAGGCCACAGTCAGAAAGGCTAAACCCCATCCCAGGTTCCGCAGGGGCCGCGCTCCGACCCTACGCCACTCGCCCATGACCAAGCCCGAGAGGTTCGCCGCGAGAATCACAAAAATGGAAAACAGCCCCCAGCCGATGGCCGCGCCGGAAGGGCCAAGATAGGTCGTGGCCACCCCGTAGAGCGCAATGGAACCCATCCACATCAGGCCCATCACGACAGCACCCAACCAGTCCCAGCTCCGCGCCCCAAAAGCCCTCCAGGTTTTGTTGCGACGCAAGAGATACACACAATAAGAGAGATTGACCAGCAGGCCTCCCAAGAGAGCGAGGCCCCATACGGCGTAAGTGGCGTTAGCGCGACTCGCGCCCAACTCGACGGCGCGCTCCAAGACGGGTTTACCGAAGGCGAGCGCATAGTTCAACATGGGGGTCAACACCCCGGCGATAATCGTTATCGCCAGGGCGGCGCCATAGCCGGAAAGGCTCACGCTCTTGCCCGCCATGCCCGGCGCGGCCTGACCAGCTTCGCGTTCTCTGCCCGCCTTTGCGCACAGGTAAATCCCGTCGCCCATGATCACCATGCCCGCCAGAACCGACAGGCCCCTCACCGAAAGAAAAACTCCCGGATCGAGACTCAGCAGGGGAATCAAGGTTCCCAGGCTCGCGGAAAATCCGATGACGATGGCAAAGGTCAGGGCCATGCCCACCCGCGCCACGGAAATCCCCAGAAGCACCTGGGCGATGCCCCAGCCGGCGCCGAACACCAAAGGAGTGAAGACCTCCGCCGCCGACAATTTCCCGTATGTCTCACCCAGACGGGGGATAGTGAGCCAGGCCAGCGCCCAAGGCGAAACCAACAACGCGACCAGGGAATACACAGCCCAAGAATTTTCCCAGGGCCACTTCTTTGCTCGCTTGAGAGGAACGGCGAAGTTTCCATTGACGAAGGCGGCCGCCACCGCCAAGGATACTCCGACCCAGAGATTCACCCAGCACCTCCCATCATGGCCCCCCTGCCCTTGGGCATCTTCGCGCCAGGACAATGCAGATGACTTTCCAGCGAGTCAGCCCTCCGATGTTCCTGGAGTCGGCCCCCCCCTCGTTCACGGGCAGGCCCTAGCCTGAATTTCTCACCAGGGACGGGGAGGGCGGGGTTTTAACCCCGCCGTTAAACGACCTTACTATTATTACCGTGTCTCGCGCCCCGCGCAGCCTGTCGGAACGAGCTGCGCGGGGCGCGAGACGAACAAAGAGTTAGAAGCCGCTTCTTCGGCGGGGTTAAAACCCCGCCCTCCCGACCGCCCGGCGAGAAACAGTAGAGCGTGGTGAGCAATCCGGGCTAGCGGTGCAGGCTGTCGCAGCGCTGACGTGTCCCCCGCACCTGCATCGCCGTATGTCTTCACCGCACGCGAACTATGCCCCGGAGGTCCTCACCCCTTACCTGGAAAAAAGCCATTTCATTGGGATCTTCCAAGGTTCACTAGCGTGTCCGTTCTTGGCGACTGCCCAAACGTAGCTGAACGGGCAATCGAGAATGATCCTCACACGCTCGCCGAATCGCATGGTGAGCGACCATTGATGGGTCTTCGAGTCGTATTGAAGTTCCTGATCCGTCCAGCAATCAGGGCCGACAATACTCGAGAGATATACAGCCTGGATCTGATCTGGGGGAAGATTGGTGGTGGCGACGAAGGTAACTTTTTGGCCTTCGCGGACGCTCATGGGGTCCATCCAAGCCGAGAGGATTACGGGAACCGGGTCGCTGGGTCTTGGTTCCTTGGGCGGGGCTTGGACCGGCCGGTCGTACACAACTCCTGGAGGCGAGCTGCCGGGGCGCGTTGCCAACTCAAGAACCTTGGGCGCCGGAGGGTAGTCCAAGTAAGGTCCCAAGAACTGATTTGCCGGGAGGCCGCTGATCTTGAGGACGAGCGCATTCACTTGGCCCCACTTCACGGCGTCGGTGAGGTCGGCGTAGTAGATGATCTTTCGAGGCGGCGCCGCCAGCCCACCCGTGACGTCGTAGCTGCGAACATGCTGCAAGACTCCGTTGAGTTGCACCTCGACGGCGCCGATGCGCTGGGCATCTGTGAAAGGGATGACCAGGAGGAGCCGATCCGGACGCGCCCATGGGAAGGTGTCGGGGAATTTGCTCTCTTTCACCAAGCCCGGTATCTCCCAGCCGGTGCCCTCCATCCTTCGGATGATGGCATCGATTTCCGCCGCATTGCGGGGAGTGGCGGATTGGAGCAAGGTCCGAATGCCGGGTTCGGCGGTGATTTGCGTGGTCAAGGAAACACTCTCGTAAGCACCGTGATAGGGGAACGAGAACGGTAGGTTGTCCGGCGCGCGCCAATCGTCGAGCCGGCGCGGAAGTTCCCGTCCGGCGAAGTGGACCTCGCCGATCAAGTGCTGGCCCTCGCGGCGGCTCGCGACCGTGCGGCCGTTGACGGACAGCGCCTTCAATTTGTCGTCGGCGCGCGTCGCAACCACCAGGCGCGTTGTTCCGCCTTGGTCACCCGCGAGACCTGACACATGCAGGGTGTTCCCCCTGTGCTCGGACCGGCCGCTCGCCCCAAACAGCACCGGAAGCTGTTCGTCCTGGTAGGGGCTCAGTTCCAGAAGTGCGACCTCGTAGGCCGGCACGACAATCGAAACGGCGTCACCCGTAGAGTAGATGCCGCGTTTATGGGCTTCGTCGAAATAGTAGGTCTCTTCGTTAGGGTAAAGCTCCTTCAAGGTGAATCGCCCGCGGGCGGACAAGCCGATTTCATCATCTAATCGGAACTCCGTGCGAGTGGGACGGGGGTTGGGGTTGCACAAAAAAATGTACCCGTGGTTGTCCTTGATGCGCGCGTGACCGTCAATTCCTCCCACGGTGACTTGGTCGCCGAACGAAACGCCGTATTTCACGTACTCGAAATTCTTTCGCGCCCATTCGAGCCACTTTCGGTAAAAGGTCTGGTAGCCGGCGATGTCATCGGGATTCTCCGGCATAAAGGGGGCAGTCAGGCTCCCGCCTACGGCGAGCGCCGACATGAAGGCGTACTTCCATCCGAGGTGGTCCCAGAGCTTCTTCAGATCAGGAGGATGAGCGTAAAGCTGATTCATCCGCTGGGCGATGGCGTGGTTCATGACCGTGGGAAGGAAGCGAAAGTTCTCACTCCACCAGGTCTGCATGCGGACGCCGTTGGCGTTCAGACGGTCGGCGTGCAAGTCGGGGTGAAGACTCCGGACATCCTGGAAGTACTGCTCCCAATAGAATTCGTGCTGGTCGGTATACTTCTGTCCCCAGAGTCCGTATTCCTTGCGGCCGTAAAAGCCTTGATAGTAGAGACCCGGAAACTCGTCCTTCAAGCGGCGCATGATTCCCGTGGAGTTCCGCCATCCTTTGTAACCGCCCTTTCCGGGAAGATGGCCGTGTTGGTTCGAGTAGCAGAAGAATCCGTGCCCCGGGCCGGGGTCCCACGACCACAGTGCCAGTTTGTACTTGGCGATGGTGTTGCGCTGCACCTCATACCACCACTTGGCGTAATCGTCCGATGCCAGGCAGTTCTCCCGGGCGACGGCGCCCGCGCTATCAACTCTCTTCCAGTCTTGGCGGCTGGGGGCAAAAGGAAGTCCGGCGGCGTTGCCGTGCTCCATCTGGGCCGCCACGCCGATATAGAAACCGTATTTGATGCCCCGCTCGGCGGTGCGGGCCAGAATTCGTTCCGCCACGGATCCCGCCGGAGCCAGTTCCCAGTAAGTGGTGGGGTCGTCCGTGGGAATGCGCGCCTTCACCAGAGGGTTGAAGAGGATCAAGTCACCACCGAGCTCATGGAAAGTTTCGATCATTCGGTAGTAGGCCTGTTCCTCAGCCGCGGCGCTGGGAATCTGTGGCATCGGATTCCAGAAGCAATAAAGAATGAACAGGAACTTATCGACAGGCGCCTGGAGGTATTCCGCCGCGAACTCTCGCATGGCGCGGATTTCGTTCCAATCGAGCGGATGATGCCCGCTCGGATTCCGAAACCTGGGACGGTAGATCCCCTCGTTGGCCAATCGCGTGAGTGGGAGCTGGTCCCTGACCATCCTTCCACTGGTTTTGTAGACGCCTACGAACTGTGGCTCGGCGTCGTACGTTTCCCCAGGCGTGAGGACCAGGGCAGGCTCGAAGGAGAACTTCACTTCCCGGCCCTGCCAGGCTGTTTCAAAGAACGGGTTCTCGATCCCGGCGAGCAGTCCTCCCTTTTCCCAGCGGAGAAAGCTCACCGTAGGTGCATTCCAAAACGTGTCGTACCTGACCGAGGTTTGTGGGGGGTTCTGAAAAGCCGTCCGGCCCAGCTCAATGTTCAGCAGTGTGAGCGGCGACTTGATATTGACGAGTGTCAAGCGTCGGCGGAAGTACTTGTGCTCAGCTTCCAGCGTGTATTCGAGCATCACGTCGAACGGCCCGCCCGTTGAAAAGGTGAAGCGCGCGTGGTTCGGGCCGAAGATGTGTTCCCGGGGCGCAGCGTCGCGGTTGCTGAACGTCCCGAAATCGGTCACGACCGAGAAGCTGTCTTCGCCGATCGCGTGGCTCTCCCCCGACAGGCGATTGTCGATCCTCTGCAAACTGCCCCGCTCTGAGATCAGGCAGGCCAGATAGTCGTTCTGAAGTTGGCCGCCCGCGCCGGCATGGTCCTGAGAATTCCCCTTCGCGAGCAGAACGCCGGCGGGGAGCGCGGCCACTCCCAAGCCGGTCGTCGTAATGAAGTCACGTCGGCCCAGTTTCTTCACGGCGTTATTTTCCTCCGGGATTCGCGTTTTCAACTCAGATTGCGCCCGGAATCCTACGCCCTTGGACTGGTCGAGGCAAGCTCAAACTCGCGGTCCCCTTTCGGGGCAACCATCGCCGCCCGTTTTGTCCCTCCTACGACTTCCGTGGTTTATTTTCCGCCCCCGACCTGCCTCGCCGACGATCCCGCCTGATTCTCCCGTCGAGCCTCAGGCTCAGCCCGGAGCCCTTCGTCTTTCTTGCCTTGTGCTCGACATCGAACACTGCTGCCGGATCCTGGAGATTGCACCGATTGCCCGTGCCGTCAGAACCGAATGGCGAAGCCGTGCGCAGAATCGTGTGTTCGCTTTTTATTCGCCGTGGTATAATGGAGTTTACAGGCTAGCGAACGTCGTCCGCACGATTACGGTTCTGGTAGCGTTCGCGAGACGCGCCAACTACTATTTGAACCCCTTGTACGCGACGACCCGAGATTTGCGAGGGTAGATAGATTCCACTACAATTGTTCCGTAATCGAGGCACGCGGGCAAGTTGATACACTGCTTCCGTGAAAATCGAGCTTCCAGCTAAATTGGAGGAGGACTCTTGACCGTGAAGCGACAAGTGTGGACGAACCCATCTGTCCTGGCGCTGGCGGGTGATTCCGATCCCGTTCAGGCCATCACCGAAAGAGCGCAATCTAAGGCGGTCGGGGCCATCCAGGACGGGTGGTCAGGGCCGCCTTACGATCCGTTTGCATTGGCTGAGTACCTGAATGTTGCAGTCGTTGCCCGTGAAGATATTCCTGAAGCCAGAACCGTCTCCTCGCGTGCCGGGTACATCATCGAGTTCAATCCTAACCGTCCGCGCAATCGCGTTAAATACTCCATATGCCATGAACTTGCGCACACACTGTTTCCCGATTGTGCTGACAGGGTACGGAGTCGTCTCACGCACCGCGACATGAAGGGTGACGAGTGGCAGTTGGAAACGCTGTGCAACATTGGGGCGGCCGAACTGCTGATGCCGATAGGCAGTACTCCTTCCCTCGAGGGTGGACGGCTCACGATTGACGCGATACTTGAAGCTCGCAAGCGGCACGAAGTGTCCGCCGAGGCCGTTTTGCTCCGAGCAGTGCGCCTCACGGCTGACCAATGCTGCGTGTTCAGTTCGTCCCGGCGCCTCTTATCGGGAGGCCGCGAGCGCTACTTGATCGACTACGCTATTGGTTCGCGCGCCTGGACCGGAGCCGTCAGCGCCGGTGCGGCTCTACCAGGGGCGACAGTTGCCAGCCAGTGCACCGCAATCGGCTATACAGCTAAGGGACACGAGGCATGGGACACGGTCGGCACTGTCCGGGTCGAGTGTTTAGGTGTGCCGCCATATCCGAACCACATATACCCGCGCGTTCTGGGGATTATCAGACCGGAAAAGCAGACTCCCGTTGATATCGCAGAGATCACGTACCTTCGCGGTGATGCGAGCCGACCACGCGGGAGCGGTCCGCGTATCCTCGCCCAGATCGTGAATGACAGCGCATTTACCTGGGGCGGCGGCTTTTCTCTTACAGTTCGCGAAAAGTGGCCGGTCGCGCAGAAAGCGTTCCGTGCCTGGGCCGAGCGTGAACGCCGCAACCTGCGGCTAGGCACTGTTCACGTCGGGGTCGTGGATGAGAACCTTGCGGTGGTGAGCATGATCGCCCAGCATGGGTACGGTCCGTCACCGAAGCCTCGCATCCGGTATATGGCTTTGAAGGCATGCCTCGAACGCTTGGGTAGCGTCGCGGCAGAGCGCGGTGCGACGGTACACATGCCCAAGATTGGCTCCGGCCAAGCCGGCGGTTCGTGGAATATCGTCCGCGAATTCGTAGACGGGGCTGTGTGTGCTCGTGGCGTGAAGGTTTTTGTGTATGAGCTACCCGGCGGGCCTGGCCCTTCGCACCCGCAGGCGACGCTTGAGTTTTCGTAATCGGCTGGAGCTTCGTGTGGCAAAAAGGATAATCGTTCTTTCGGGTCGAGTTTCAGCAGGCAAGAGCACGCTGGCGGACGCCCTGGAGGAACAGTTCGATGCGAATGTCCTCAACACGAAAAAAGTGATCACTGACACCGCGAAGGGTAAACTGGATGCCGAACGCGGCGCACTTCAGCGCTTCGGAGATGTTCTGGACGACAAAACGGACGGGGAGTGGGTCGCGAATGCGCTTACTCGGCTGGTAGAGTCACTTCCCGCGGACGCGGTTGTCGTCGTTGATTCCGTGCGGATCACCGAGCAGGTGGACGCAATCCGGCGTGCTTACGGTCCTCGGGTAGTTCATGTTCACTTGGACGCAGACCTGACTGTTCTGGCGGAACGATATAAACGCAAGCAGCGACAAAGCAAATTCCGAGAGTTCAACTCGTACTCTCAGCTTTCAAACAACAAGACAGAGATGCGCGTTGAGCTGCTTGCCAAGACCGCGGACGTGTTAATCAAAACGGACAACTGTACGAAAGCGGACGTGGTTGTCAGGGCCGCTTCGCGGCTCGGGCTGTACGGCCGCGAGCATCGGCAACTCGTGGACGTACTCGTTGGCGGGGCATACGGAAGTGAGGGCAAGGGCCACATCGCTTCGTACTTAGCTCCAGAGTACGACATTCTAATTCGTGTGGGCGGCCCAAACGCGGGGCACAAGGTTTTTGAGGATCCTGCGCCCTACGTGCATTACCTTCTACCCTCTGGAACGCGGCGCTGTAACGCAGCACTGATGATCGCGCCCGGTGCTGTCCTGAGTGTGCCGCAGCTTCTCCAAGAAATCGCCGACTGTCACGTCAGCAAGGACCGCCTGGCGATTGACCCGCATGCCATGATCATTGAGGAAGAGGACCGGAAGTTCGAGGAATCTACTTTAGTCGGCAGTATTGGATCGACGGGCCAGGGGGTCGGTGCGGCCACAGCCAGGAAGATTCTGCGCGGGGCAGTGCCCCCCGCAATCCGGCTCGCAAAGAACGCGGCAGAACTGAAGCATTTCGTCCGCGATACTCGCAGCATCCTCGACAAAGCTTTCCGCGACGGGAAGAAGGTATTTCTCGAGGGCACGCAGGGAGTCGGGCTCAGCCTCCATCACGGATCGTATCCGCACGTCACATCTCGCGACACAACCGTTTCGGGCTGTTTGTCTGAAGCTGGGATTCCACCAAGCCGCGTCCGCAAGGTCGTAATGGTCTGTCGCACCTATCCCATCCGCGTGAAAAGTCCTTCGAGAAAACGGAGCTCCGGCTTTATGGCGCAGCCACTCACATGGGACGATGTTGCCGCCCGTTCAGGGTACAACGCGCGTGAGCTAGAACGGGCAGAGCACACCTCCACGACGAATAAGCTCCGCCGTGTCGGCGAATTTGAGTGGGACTTGTTCCGGCGCGCAGTCTCGCTCAACGGGCCGACGGACATCGCCCTGTCCTTTGCCGATTACATTAACCGCGGCAACACTGAAGCGAGGCGGTTCGACCAGCTCACCCTCGAGACGATTCGGTTTATCGAGGAACTTGAACGAGTTGCGTTTGCGCCAGTGTCCCTGATTTCCACTCGATTCAACTACCGTAGCATCATCGATCGTCGCTCCTGGTGAGTTTGCCTATGACCGTGGACCAGCTCATATTGCATTACCCGTGCGTCTACCACATGGCGAACGCAGGCACTTGGGAATCAATGCGGCAGCGAGGTCTGCTGAGCACCACTGCGCTCCTTGACCTCTTCGGGATCGACGGAGAGGAGAGGTATCGGATCGAAAGTTGTCACCGACGACAATCAATCGAGATCACTAGCCCTCACTGTGGAACTGTCGTCATCCGTGACCAGGCGCCAATGCGGGAGAGTGTCCTTAAGAAGTGTCTCGACGGCATCAGCCCACGCGAATGGTACGAGTTATTGAACCGGAAGGCGTTTTTCTGGGCGACGGATGCTCGCGTCCAGACGCTATTGGGGGCGAAGCTGTACCGGAACCAGGAGCACACCGTAATAACTGTTGACACGGCGAGTCTCCTTGCCCAGCATGCACGCCGTGTGACTTTGTCACCCATCAACTCCGGTAATACACTCTACAATCCCCGTCCACGCGGACGCCACACTTTTCGCACAATCGCTGACTACCCCTTCGAGGAACGACGGAAGAAGCGGGGCCTCGCCAATGCCGTTGTCGAACTGGCGGTGGAATATTCCGTCCCCGATCTAATCAGTCATACGACTGCGGTTGAACTCAGACGCGGTGACGAAATTCTGCAGACCATATATTCTCGAGCCCGCTAGAAGCTCCATTCCATACCGATGGCTGCGCCTAGCGTTACCTGCCCCGCGGACAGTCCCAAAAGTGAATCTCGTTGCCGCCCCAGGCTCCATGCAGCCGACTAATTTGGATTGATGGTCTACCTCCCTGCGCAGAAGGCGTCACTCTCGGACCCTCCATGCCCATTGGTCGGAGTGCCCGTTGCCATCCTTTCACTCACGTATCCCCCTTCCTCTCCCCCGTCAATCTCCCTTTCTAACACCCCTTCTTTTCGCGGGCACCCGCGGCCAGCCGGGGCAGGCGGCGAGCTGGTGAAGGACGCCAGCGCCCTGCCGACGCACGCGATCAGTCGCCAGCCCACACCGCCTCGGTTCGGCGGCATTCAACGGAGTTCCGCGCTACGATTGCTTTCAGTTTCAAATCCTCGCACTCCCGTCGGCTGGCCAAAGCACACCATGGGGAAAGAAAGCGAGCGGAGGCAAACCGCGTAGCGGCGGTCCCGCTCTGCGGGACAGGGAACGAGCACGACCACCGGCCCGCCAAATACATAACCGTAATTCCCGGACGGTTGTGCTGAGGCCGCGATGGAGTTGCACAGCAACACCAGAGTGGTGAAGATGGCCTTTGCCATTGCATCATCCTTCCGCCGGTCCGTCTCCTCCCGTCGAGGGGGGCGCGCTGCTTGCTGCGGTCTAACCTCCCGCCGCTTTCACTTCCACGGCCACAAGGATCAAGATGAGGGCGGCGAATCCTGCCAACACGCCGAGCACTATCCAACC
>JAIQEZ010000187.1 GCA_020073545.1 Terriglobia bacterium
ACCCGGAAGTGCTGAAGGCTCTGGCAAATGTGACCGAGGTACCGCCCCAAGTACAAGCCTATGAAGTTTCCGGCTCGATCATCCGCCGGATGAGAGGGTCGAGGGCCCTGATGAAAGAAATCCCTCAGCTTGAAATCTATGAAGTTGACAGCCGAACCTTCCACCAACTTGCTGGGACCGTAATCTCGGCGCTCCTTTTGCACGAACTATCGGACTCTCTGGAGCCACTGAAAGCGGCTTTGGAAAGCCAATCCGTAAAGACTCGCTGGCTGCGGACCTGCGCGGAAGCTTTGCCCCTGCTCGAGGAGGCGGATCCACCACACCTAGTTTTCACCCAGCCTGCACTGCCGGACGGCACTTGGACGGACGTAGTCGACTTAGCAGTTAAAGCGCCAAGGCCTGTGAATGTCATCGTCGTGGCGCGTTCAGCGGATACTGGGCTCTATTTGGAGACGATTTCTGGTGGTGCGTTCGACTTCGTTGTGCCTCCTCTTACTGATGACGAACTTGGGCATGTCGTGCGATGCGCGTCGGCGAACGTACTCGGTCGCAGGAAGGCGCGAGCGCACGTCTCAAGAATGGAACCGAGTGCTCCCGGATTGCCTGCCCGAGACTAACAGCTAATTTAGGTCGAGATGTCCTCTACCCATGCCGGGCATGTGCGATTTCAGGAGACAGTGCCAAAAGGGCTTCTGAGCTGGAATCGCCAGCGCCGGAACTACCCTAACCGCCTCTTCTCGCACACACGTGACTCCCGCCTTTCCGCTGAACCCACCCTGTTAGGCCACGAATCCTTGCAGTTGCAGGTTCCCGGACAACAGGGTCATCCACCCGCCGGCAGGTCGCTGGTAGTTTGGTGTGCTCTATCTACTTGCTTGTCAGCTTCCAGATCACACCGAGGAGGACCTGCCAGCTGGAATCGTCCATTTCGTGAACGAGGCGGTGAAGCCTTCTTTCAAAAGGAGTCTTGTCTTTGGCCAGGGCTCTCCATTGCGCCAGGATAGGTTGCCGTGCAAGGCCGACGTCCCCCCTGCGGGATCGGCCCTACGGCGAGATGGTTGGGGCCCCGCTGAATCAGGGCAGAGGTTGGCTGCGCTCGCATCTGGGGTACTAGTACCAATGGGGACTTGCGAATCTTCGTCGAGAGGAGTATGAAGGTAATGTGCTGACGGGAGGAGGAATGACTCCACCTGACATGCATACGTTGGTCGAATGACTGCACCGCTCTTGCGGCGCGCACCGCTGGCAACGTCCCGCGGACGCTGACACGGCGTAAAACAACGGACACGTGAGACGGGGAACCGAATTGGTTCCCCGCTCTCGTTTTTGGCCCACGCATCCCCGACCCCTGCCCTCAGCCCATGTCGCGCCAAAACCGTTCCTGAGGTACATCGCAGTGTGCGTCTTCAGCACCTCCGAGACTTATCTAACCTTTTTGCAGGGTATAGTTTGGTCCCCACTCCACCCCGAGCTGGATTTGGCACCTGGCCCAGATTGTAACTGTGTAAATCTGGGGAATGAACATGCGTGAGCTCCTGTCCGTCCACACCCGTTTGAACAGACGGCGTCGGGCAGCACGCCCCTTATTCCACGACTGGCTGATCTCCCTGCCATTTGATCTGCTCCAGCGTGGCGGGAGGTCGCGGTTCTTGGAGGGGAATCATGAGAACCATCTTCCCATCGCGAGTGATGACGTACCCGCCGTTGGCGAGGAGGACCTTTATGCCGACCAAACAGGTGTCCTCCGCCAAAACGTCGATCTCGTAAGCGTCAGGAAGATCAGCTAGTGACTCGTTCCAGTAGGTATTGTGCAACGGGTCGCGATACTTCGTGGGGATCGCATGCGCCCCGATTAGAGTACCGAGGATTCCCGCCGCGTTGGCAGGATTGCAGTCGTTGTCTTGGCCGCATCGTGTCGCGTAATTCATCGTCTTGTACCAATCCCCTTCGCCATACAGGAGGCCGATGACCATGTATCCGCCATTCAGTTTGGCGTCGATGTTAAAGGGCTTCTGATAGCCTTCGGGGCAGTGGTCAGTATTCCCCCATTTATCCTGTAACACCATCCAGGTGTTTTCCCAGTCGTGCGGATTTTCGTCATGCCACTTGATCACATCACGAATCAACTGCGCATACTGGCTCTGAGGTGGAATAGCTTTCAATCCCCCCTCCACGACCTCGCGCACGTTGTTCGCAAAGAAGGCTTGCGTGTACATGGCAGCGATGAACATCCCACCGTAAACGCCGTCGCCGTAATTCATGATGTGTCCCATGCGGTCAGCGTAGCGGTTAGAGACGAGCGGCATGCCGGGAGCGATCATGCCAAACACATCGGCTTCGATCTGGAAGTCGATGTCATCAGCGTGGAGATTGTATTTCGGGTTGCCGGACTTGGGCGGCAGTATACCGCTCTTGATGTTTTGGAGGCCGGCGTCGTTGGCATGCCAGACACGCTTGATTTTGGCGGACCACTCGTGCGCGACGGTGACGGGATCAACGTCAATCCCATACCGCCGCAAGCAGTGGAAAAACAGCATGTTGATGTACAGGTCGTCGTTGTCGGGGCAGCCATAGCTCGGGTGCGTTTGGATGGAATGCTCCACGAAACCCCGGACCAGGTTGTATTTCTTGGCTTCCTCACGCGTCGTTGCCACGGCGTCCTGCTTGGGAACCGCTTTCTCCAGATAGTCCTTCATGCGCGTTGGGGAGAGCGGCCAGTCAGTGATATCAAATCCCATGGGAACACCCTGATATCGGAATTCCCAGGGGGCGCCGAAAGTAACCCCGATCATCTTTCCCATCCAGGCGCCTTGGACTTTATCCAGATAGGTGTCCCAGGTGAGTTGCCGCATGCGCGGCGCCTCCGGTGAGGCCGGCTGTTTTGGAGTCGGATCCTTTGCGAAACCAGAACCTACCGAGATGAAAAGAGCCATCGTGATGACAAGTGCGCATTTCATTGCAGTTCCTCCAACCATTGCTAGGTTGCGGCCATCGCGGCGCATGTATTTGCCGCAGCCCTGCCTCCCGAGCTACGGTGGAGTCGTGAACACCGCGTCTTTCGACACAACTTGGTTGCCCCCCTCCGCTTGTGTCGAGCTGACCTGAAACCGGTATTGAGTTCCAGATTTCAGGTTCCGCAACGAAAAGCTATGGGAAGTTCCTTGAATGTATTCCGAAATGATCTAGGACTTCCGTTTTCAAATTTGGACCGACCGATAACATACACCTGACTGCCACTGAGTGCCATCGTGCGGGCGGGTTTTCAGTGTTGAGCGCCTCAGCGATCACGAAGGGCTCTCATCCTACCTCTTCGGACGGTTCCAAAGCCCTAAACTGCCGCCTTTCCAACCCATAACTCCGACACCTCTCTGACGAGGCCTGCCTCGCCGCCGAGTTCCACCTACGGCCCGCACTTTCGCCTACCCGGCTGGCAAGGGCAGCGAGGCGATCCGCCGCACCATGCTTCCAAACAGCCGTCGTGTCAGATGACTCTCCGCCGGGAGCAGCCAATAACAGCGAGCGTGTTTGATCAACAGGCCGCCCGTCTTCACCAGCCGCTGCTGGAGGGATCAGGTGCCGTCTGTACTAGGGGTGTTACGAGACTCTGTGTTTTCGTCACGAACAGGATTGAGTTGCCGCCCCCTTTGACCGAGGGGGAGGGCACCGTTTTCCATCGAATTAGGGGGGCTCTCTTCGAGCTTAGCAGGCGTGTTTACACACAAGGAATTTCTCAGTACCCCTCAGTTTGTCCCTGTGGAGTCAGTCAGCGAAGGACACCGCACGCGTACAACTCTGCCTGCTAAGCTGCCTTCTTGATCTGAAAGTACTCGGTTGGCTTCCCGTCCTTGAACTTGGCAACAGACCCAGACTCCCCGTCACTACCGAATACGATATATCATTCTTCAGTGCGCGCGCCCGAGCCAAGGATTCCGGCCAGTCTCACCGCAAGCGCATTTCGTATGTTTCCAGTGCCCCCCCCAGGATTCTCGACGGTCTGTATCGACATTCGGTACTTGCAAGTCCTAGCGTGCAGGTCTCCAGAAAAGGAGACCCTTTCAAATTTTCGGTCAGCCGTTTGAGGCGTCCCGAGCCCACAGAGGCCCTTGAGGCCCACTACCGCAGGCTCTTGAACTACCGCCTCGCCGAGTACCTTGCCAGAGGTGAATTGCAGCGAGATGATACCAAAGGGGAATTCCCACTTGCCTTCGAGGGGCGGACTATCGTCCGACAAGAAAGGCCTTCCAAAAGAGACCAAGAAGGCTTGCTGTTCCTTCGCCGTTCCGAGCTTGGAAAGCTCCTCCTCGGTTTCCTTCTTCTGTCGCTCGTACACGGTCGCGAGGCATCGAGTTACCTGGGGGTCACACCCCTTCTTATTTTGCGCCTCCTGGAGCGTCTTTACAGCCTCGTCGACCATGCCCGCATTTAGATAAAGGTAACCCAAATTACTTGCGGAAAGAGTCTCACCCAGAGCGAGTGCGTCTTTGTAACGAGAAACAGAACTTATTGGAAGTTTCAGCCGCGAGTATGCAAGTCCAAGATTGTGCAACGCACTAGCATTTTCCGGCTCCCACTCACAGATGAGGTTGTAATGGCGTAAGAACAACTCGTAGTACCCCGACGTGTCATAATCGAAGCCCACAGAGAACCTAAACTCACCCCTGGTGGGGTTCTCATGTAGTGCCATTTCCGCGATTGCAAATGCCGGATAGACCTCCTCGGTCTCCTTCAGCACGTTATACAAAGCGCGGAGAATCTCATATTTCAGCTCACCCGTGCCGCCTTTCGTACTGGCCCACGCCTTAAGAAGGATTTCGCGGGATTCATCGGGCTTCTTAGCTAGCCTGAGACAGTCCGCCGCGCGAATTTGATATCGGACTGCGTCACTAGGCTCAGCAAGAGCCGATCCTGCCTTGTAACATTCCGCAGCTTCCGTATATTGCTCAAAATCAAACAAGGATCCCCCGAGCGCCACCATAGGAATTGGATCATGGGGATTCTCCGCCGATAGGGATCTTAGCGCATCTAGGGCGTCTGGGTGCCCCATGCTGAAGCGTCGCCTGTGATAGATAGCCTGGAACCGGACTACTGATCCAGGGTCCTTCTCACGAACGTGAGCGATGAGTTTCTGGTATGCCGCTTCCGCTCCCTCCCAGTCGCGTAAGGAAATAGCAGTCATTACTTCATCGAAGTAATCTGTGGTCATTTCCGGCTCGGAAGAAGGGACCACGGCCTGAGGTGGACTCGGGGCCATTTCCGTCTCGCTGCTTTCGGCAACAGCGGCAGCGACGGTCTCAACCGTAATTCCTGAGGCCCGCGCAACCAATTTACTGATCATCTCACTTGCCTTTTGGAATGCGCCTGCAGGGTTCGCTGATTCGAAGGGAATATATTCGAGGTCTCCCTGGAGTCCAGGTATTTCCACTCCGGGTTCGCGGAATAGGATCAGGTCCTTCTTTGCTTTGAGGGCATAGCCGGATTCCTGCAACACCCATGGGGGGCACTCCATTCGGTGGCGATCAACTGCCCACGTAGAATGCGATACGCTGCCTTCAGCCTTGCCAGAGGCGGGTGTATAGGGTGTCTTCTTGTGATGATGCCTACAAAGACGTCAGATTCATCAATCATGCCGCGAACCTTTTTCGAAACTGATTCGACCTCGGCTCGCTCTGCTGTGCCGCATATGAAGCCCAGGTCGCGGAAGGATTCGAGGAACCCCATAATCGGTTGACCTTTGGGCTTATCTTCGTCAGAGAAACTGCACGCGACGAACGCGGTGATTCTCGGCATTGGAGCCACTCCTCAGACTGCACAGTTCCGTCATTCACCGCATTATGCCACCGCCAAGCCAAGAAGTGGAGAGACCTTGTCAACGCAGTAAGCGTGGCGCGGACCTCCGTCCTTGAGGTCTCCGGCTCGACTCGTTATCCCGCCGACCGCACTGTATTTGGGGGTGTGTCGCGGCTGCGTCGCCCGTTGCTTCGGCTTTTTCGTCACGGTGTGCCTACTCAAGCGGCGTAGATACCCAATGCGTCCCAAGAATTGAGTTGGCGCTTCCTTTGACGGAGGCGGAGGGCTCACAAAAAGGGAGACTACCACGAAGCTCAAGACGAAGGCTCAGCTAGCCGTAGGCGAGACAACACCCTTGAGTGAGCGATAAA
>JAIQEZ010000188.1 GCA_020073545.1 Terriglobia bacterium
CACAGCGCCGGGCAAGCAGGCCTTCTTCGTTGATCCGCGGACGCAAGACGCGGTGATCCGGAATCTCGAGGTGGTTGGTGAAGCGGTCAGGATCTCGCGGACAGTCTGAATGCCCGCGACGCAACTGTCCCGTGGAAGCGAATTGCGGGCATGAGAGACAAAATGATTCACGAATACTTCGGGGTGAATCTGCAGCTTGTGTGGGATGCCATTGAGCAAGAAGTGCCGCGTCTTCAGCAGAAAATCGAAGCGATCCTGCGGGAGTGGGACGAAGGATCCAGATCAGAGGACTGAGACCTCCGGGCTTCCCCGGCTACGTTGGTTCGGCCGGGCCCCTTGCTGGCGGGAATCCGCGGTTGGAATTCTGGATTGGAGTGGTTCACAGCCTTCCACGCCTTTTTCCCTGGACCCATACTTGGTTGAACTCGCTGGGCCTTGGCCGGAAACCGATCACGGGTGGCATTCGGGAAGCGCAGAATGCAGAGGAAGATAAAGCGGATCAAACTTGGGAAGCAAATCTACCGGCGCTTGATGAAGCGGGTCCTGGACCGAGACGGATGGCGATGACAAAAGTGCGGCGCGCTGGAGAATCTGCAGATCCACCACAAGATCAAGAGAAGCCAGCAGGGAAGTGATTCGCTTGGGAATCTCGTGACTCTTTGTGCCTATTGCCGTATGGCTGAGCATGGGCAGCTTTTCTATTCAGTTCCAGCGGCCCGGGTTTGCACCAAGCCAAAAGCACGTAGGAAGTGAAGATCCTGCGTGCAGCAATTTCGGAATTTGACAATCTGCGGTCGCCGGAAAATAACGGCGGACTATCCCCCGAAGTCGGGAGAATGAAATCCTTGGCCCTGCGATCACGCATGTTGTACGAGAAGATCAGACCATGGTTTCGATGGTACCTAGCTAGGGCGGAGCAGGTAGCAAGATTGATCTCGTGGTTGAGATGGAAGAACGGCGGAACGTCTTATGCTTGGTCGGGTGCTGGTGAGATGCGAAGGTGCTTCACGGCTGTCGAGTGGATGTAACCACTGATCGCGACAGACCCTGAATTTGTCCTCCTTTCCGCCAATCGGGCCAGACTACCTTCGCACCTGCTGGTTGTTGTTCCGTTGCGTTATATCATCCGTCGCTTGCCTGGCGCTGGAGCCGAGCTGGAGCAGTCACGCGCATATTCCCGGGAGCTAATTTGTAAGGACTTGCGGGCGGCGGTGACGAGCCAACGCCGACGAGGCGCTGCCGGTGATCCACCGGGTTTTGAATCGTCATCATCAATATTTAGGTGGGTTTCAACGTGCTGAAGGCGCTCCAGAAGTCAGCACCCTATGGGTGAGAAACAAAACCAGCCCTTTCAGCTCTCCTTCAATGCTTCCTTGAAGGTTGATTTTCAGGGATTGCGCGTTACCTCGGACACCGGCCTGAAATTGAAGGGACATGGACCAACAAACAGAGCCCTTGCTCGTCGACCCTCGTTCTGATAAGACCATGCTATGGACATTGGGAAAAGACTTCGGGATATACGGGTCGCCAAGGGGCTCTCGCAGCGCGACATGGAAAAGCGGACTGGGCAGCTTCCCTGCTACCTCTCCCGCGTTGAGAATGGTCATACCGAGCCTTCCCTACGAACCCTCGAGAAGTTGGCCCAGGCACTCGAAATCGAGTTGTCTCAACTGTTCGTTGGGGGCGGCGGGGAACCGGTGCGGGTGCGTCGGCCCTTAAACGAGGGAACGAGAGAGAACCCAGAGGAACTGAAGCTGGTTAGAGCCTTCAGGAATCTGAAGAGGAAGGACCGACAGGTTGTACTCTGGGTGGTGGCAACCCTCGAAAGAGCGTTTTAAGCCATGGGTGTTGTGCTCGACCGCACGCGGGATGGGGCACGTGGAGTACCAGATTGTGCCGCTGGCCTACGGTCGAGCGGACAGTTCATCCAACGTGCGGCGGCAGGCGAAGGCCAAGGGCGACTGGGTACTTAGGGGTCGCGAACGAGCCGGTGGAGTGCATACTGCCGTGGCTTAGGATGGCAAAATGGAAATCCTGGGCCACAGTTCACTCCTCAGCTCACCTCGTGTCTGATCCGAGGAGTGGCCCAGATGGTAATGGCACCGCCGGCAGATCGCTGGCAGTTTGAGGTCCTCTATCTACTTGCTTGCCAGCTTCCGGGCCAAGTCGAGGAGGACCTGCCGGCCGGAGTCGTCCATTTTGTGAACGAGGCGGTGAAGCCTTCTCTCGTAAGGCGTCTTGTCTGCGGCCAGGGCTTCCGGAAACCGAGGTGAGGGCCCCAGAGCGCCTTCAGCATCGTAGAATAGCCGATAGAGAGGGACTTCGAGCGCAGCGGCCAGCTTCTCAAGAGTCTCCAGCTTCGGAACAGTGTGGCCATTTTCAATGCGGGAGATGTGAAAGCGGAGCAAGCCCGTGCGTTTTTCGAGGTCGGCCTGGGAAAAGTTCCTCTCCTCCCTCAGCAAGCAAAGCCGGTTTCCGATATTCAGTACCAGTTTCCGGTTCACCATTGAAGTCTCCTGACAGGGAGACAATAAGCAGACGGGCAGCCACTGTCAAGCAGCCCGGACCGGCAGGGTGAGAGTGCATTCAAAGGCCCTGCTGATTATCAGGCGTTGTCCGTGTCTGTCCATTTCCTTTCTCGTTTCCGCGCCGGCGGTTCTTTGGGCCGAATTCGCGGGCCGCGCGTCGTGGTAACGGACGGCAACACAATGTCGGATGCTGTGGAATGTTCTGCTAACTGCTCGGGGATCGCGCCGGCAGACATTGGCCTTTGCGATCCCTACCGCCGGATTTGATGAGCGTTCTATCTGCCGGGAAAAGTCCGGGCCAAGAAAAGATGGGGTTGCCCTTTCGAGCAACCCCGGGTTGTGGAAGGGCGGGATTCACGAATTACGTGCCCAACATAAAGTAGATGGCAGTAGGGCGTCAATGGTACGGAAGTACCGGGAGCAACAGCTTATTCCAGGCAGGAAAGGCCGACAGCGATGAAGAAGCTTGCTGGTGAGTGTTGGTCCGTTTGTAGCTTCACTGACGACGCTGACGCTTTCTTTGGCAGGCCGTCGTATGCGATTCCAACAAACCAGAAGATGTGGGGAAAGCAGTCTCGAAGCACAAGGGCATAATCCCGTCCGTAATTTTGGAACCCATTAGCCACAACATTGGCTACCTTCTCCCCAGGCCCGGATTTCTGGAAGGTCTGCGCGAGATTGCCCCCCAGGCGGCAACTGGCTGATTTTTGATGGAGTGGTTGTCGGTCCGGAGGACGAACCCTCAAATGGGGATGCCCGTGCCGAGGGTCATAAGCCTATTGTTGATTGGTTAGATCGTTAAAGAAAGCTGATGCCAACCCTTCAGGAGTCTTCCTAAAGCCTTCCTTTCCTAGCCACTTCGCGAGCCTTGCCGTAAAGGAACACCTCCAAAGCTCCTTCTCGTCAACGCATAGCGCGCGGGCAAGTGTGGCGCAGACTTCACGGGTCGGCGGATCGGCCTCCTGATTCTCGACTCGGTTTATGTAAGCGTCGCTGAGACCGCACTTCCGGGCAAGTTCCTTTTGGGTAAGGCTTGCCGCGACGCGACAACGTTTAAGGTATGGACCGAACTTCATGCACGGGCAATCTTACCACAAGTGAAAAAGGTCTTGACAAGGGATGGCTGGTGGTAGTAACCTAACTAACTCAATTAGGTTGTCTTGGTGAGGTCAATATGGGAACGATCGAAGCCAGGAAGAAGGCCCAGCGTCTCGAAGCAGAGGGGGTTGAAAAGCCAGAACACTATGTTACCCACGCCGACCTACTTAAGTTGGCAACAAGAAAGCACTGTGCCGGTATTCATGTCGAGCCGGTCCTCGACCTTTGTCGACCGGAAAAGAATTTCTGGGTCTTTAAAGCAACGGTTTTCAAGTTTTTGAAATGCCGTGGCTTCGTCGGCTACGGTGACGCCCATCCAGGAAACGTTTCTCCCTTGATCTTCAACCACGCTGAGATGCGCATGGCCGAAACCCGTGCGGTCAACCGTGCCCTGCGCAAGGCCTATGGCGTTGGCCTCTGCTCGCTCGAAGAGCTTCCGCCTTGGCGCTTGAGTCCCGAGCAAATCCCTGTGTTGCGCCGGACGCTGCAAATGCGGCCTGCGTTTCAGAAAGGAGCCCATCATGCGCACCAAAATCCACGGCCTCAGCCAGGCAACGGAACGAAACCCTCTGGTCGAAGGGTCGTACCGAGCCCGCGTGGTTCGCTTCGGGTCCGCCGGCCACGCCGCTAAGCCCTGCCTTGCAGCGACGTTCTTGATTCTGGAGCCCGCCCCGTATGCGGGTCGCTACGTGCGCACGCGGCTCTATTGCCACGACCGGGCACTCTGGAAGCTTCGCTGGTTCCTGAACGACTTCAACTACGATGCTGAACTCCTGGCCGCCGACGAGTTGGACGACCGCCGCGTGGTGGGCCTGGAAGGGATCATTCGCCTGGCCTACTGGGGCAACGACGGGCATCGCCGGCTGGATGTCCAGGGCTTCGCTCCCAGCGAGCGTTGGGGCGATCTTTCCGTTCATCAACCGCCTTGTGAAAGCCTCACCGAGGCTGCACAGGCTTAAACCTCGAGACAAAAACCTTGCGAAAGGAGGAGATCATGGATCATTACAGCTACACGCAGCTTTCAACCTATCTGCAGTGCCCGCTCAAGTACAAGTATCACTACCTGGATGGCTGGCAGGAAACGGAAAACAAAGCCAGCCTGGTCTTCGGTCGAGTGTTTCAAAGCGCCGTGGAAGCCCAATTCCTGGTGGCCGACTCGGTGCGCTTCTTCACCGAGCGCTGGGCGGGAGTCCAGGACATGCCGCTCGAGTACCCTAACGGCGATAGCTGGGAGAAGCTGCTCGAGCAGGGCCAGGCGCTGCTGGAACAGTTCCGCCAGGACCAGCGGGTACTGATCGAGGACGGCCGGACGGACTTTCAGGTCAAGTTCCGGCGACCCCTCCCGCTCAGCCAGAAGCATTTTCTGGCCTATGTGGATGCCCTCGGGTATGTCGATGGGCGCCATTCCCTGATTGAGTGGAAGACCACCACGCAATCCTACCCGGAGAACTTGGGACGAGTGTTGGAACTCGATCCCCAGTTGGTCTGCTACTCCTGGGCGGCCCAGAAGCAGGAGGTGTGTCTGGTCAACTTCGTGCGCAAGAAGCAGCCGGAGATCCAGTACCTGCACGCGAAGATCCGCAAGCGGCAGTGGAAGACGCTTGAGGAGACGATTGGCTTGCTGGCCAGCGAGATGGAAGGCGGGTATTTCTACCCCCGCTCTGGCATCCGCTACCCCAATAACCAGTGTCTGAACTGCTCGTACTTGGGTCTTTGCCTGAGGAAGAAACGTTTGGTGGAAGAGAAGCTGGTCAAGGTGGAGGAGTTGGCGGTCCATGGATAAAGCGCGAGCGCAGCGGGTGCTGGCTCGGATCGATGAGATCCTGCGTTGGGAGCAGCGGACGGACCAGCAAAAGGACCAGAAGTTCGCGGAGCTGGGGAAGCACCTGTGCGAGGTGAGGAAGCACGGGTACTGGCGGTTGGGGCACAAGAGCTTTGAGGCTTATTTGGAGGCGAAGTTTCCGGACTCCCGGAGGAAGGCGTATTACCTCATGTCGATCCATGATCACCTGGCGCAAGTCCCGGCGGCAGAGATCGAAGAACTGGGCTGGTCGAAGGCGTTGGAACTGGCGAAGGTAGCCAGGAGTGAAGGGCGACGATTTGACAGTGCAACCTGGTTGCACAGGGCGCAGGAGTCGACGAAGCAGCAGTTGAAGGAAGCAGTTCACAAATACTTCACGGGCGAGGACTACGAGCCCTACGAGATGGTTTACTTCAAGCTGTTCGAGAGTCAGTTACCGGTAGTGGAAAGGGCCCTCTACGTGGCCTCGCGGATGGCGGGGAGTGAGCGCTCGCGGGGATATTGCCTGGAACTGGTGTGCGCGGATTTCCTGGCGGGGAGGGGAGAGGAGTCGTCGCCCGAGGAGATCTTGATGGTGATTCATCGCCTCGTGAAGTTGTTGCCGCTGGAGTATCAGGCGCGCCTCACTGCTCAAGACAGGGGCAGGGAACTGGAGCCTGCCCAAAGATGCTGAGGAAGGTGAAGCGGATCAAGCTGGGGAAGCA
>JAIQEZ010000189.1 GCA_020073545.1 Terriglobia bacterium
CTCGTTATGGAACGCGTTCCATAACGAGCATTATGGTAAGTTCCGCGTCATGGTGAGAAGCGGCGGAGAGTCGAGTTTTGACAGCGAATCCCCGCCGCGTGCTGGTCGTTTCGCTACATAATGCGCCTACAGAGCCTCGAGCCACTCGATGAGCCTCGACGATAGGCGCTTTGGCGGTGCCTGAGTGGCTCGGGGGCCGTCGGCGAGGTCGAGGGCCTTGCGCTTCATCTCGAGATCAGCCTGAACGTACACATCGGTGGACTTCAAGTCCACGTGTCCAAGAAAATCCTTGACCATCACGTGGGGCACGCCAGACTGAAGCAGATGCATGCCCTTGGTGTGACGCATGGTGTGCGGACTTATTCCCGGGCGGGCCAAAGTGGGCATAGAACTTGCGGCCCGGCGCAAGTGTTTGAGCAGAATGTATCGGGCGCCGTGTCTGGTCAATCGGGATCCCCGCCCGTTTTGAAGCAACGGCTCTTGTTCGTCGAGACGACGTCCCTGGACAGACAGGAACGCGCGGACGAGCCGAGCCGATTGCGGCAGTAAGGGGCATAGGCGTTCACGGCGTCCTTTGCCGCGGACCCGGACGAAGGGCGGGGTCTCCAGGTGAAAGTCGCGGGGCGTCAGGTCAAGCAGTTCTTGAATGCGAGCGCCGATGTCATAGAGCACGCTAAGGAGTACGTAGTCACGTTCTCCGTGCTTGGCCAAACGATCGATTTGTGCCAGCAGGTGGCCAAGTTCCTGCTCGCTCAGATAGCCCAGAACGGGGCGGAGCGCCTTCTTGGCGGGGATGGTCAGAACCAGGCTGCACAGAGCAGCCAGTGCTGGCTCTCGCCCCGCGACAAAGCGAAAGAAGGTCTGAATCGCCGCCAGCCGTGCATTTCGCGTCCGAGCCGTGTTGCCCCGACTGGTTTCCAGATCAGCCAGGAAATCCAGCACCAATGGACCAGTGAGATCCTCGATAGCCAGTTGATCAACGGAACGTCCGCACCGCGCAGCGGCAAACTGCAGCAACAGCTTCATCGAGTCCCTGTATGACGCGGTGGTATGCGGGCTGACACCGCGCTCGACAGCGAGATAACGCAGGAAGAAAGTAGATAGTAGAGTGGCAAGAGTTGGGGTGCTCATCAACGACCCCCTTCCTGGATCAGGTAGCCGAAGTGGGCTTGGTGTCGCCGGGTGATTTCGCCCATGAGATCCGGGGTCAATTGCAGATATCGTTGGGAACTGGCCAAGCCGACATGGCCAAGATACGTGGCCAGAAGGGGCAACTTGGCCCCGAGGTCAACGTTCTGTTCGCACCACAGCAGAAGCCGGAGGGCGGCAAACGAATGCCTCAGGTCATGGAGCCGAATGGGCCTGTTGCTCGTACGCTCAATGCCGGCGCTTCTCAATGCCTGGTGGAAGGCATCGCGAAGGGCGGTGATCGAATACCGCCCTCCCCGCGGGCTAGGGAAAAAGGGCGTTTGGGGAAGGCAGGATCCGAAGTGGTCGACGGTGCGCGTGCGGCAGTGAACGAGCCGCGTGACCAAGTCCGGGGCAAGCGGCACCACTCGGGATTTGTCGAACTTGGTATGGCGGATATGTAGTGTGCCGGCGTCGAAATCGACATCGGCTTGTGTGAGCCTCAATAGCTCCCCGGCCCGTAGTCCGACCAGATACAGAACACGTAGTGCGGTGCCAAGGACGACCGCCCGTATCGGTGATGTCCGCCCCGGGGACAGTTCAGCACAGGCTTGCAGGAAACGCCGACCCTCGTCGCGGCTAAGAACCCGAGGCACGAATTTACTTCGCACAATCCGTAAGGACCGGCGATCCGGTACAACCACGCGGGCATCGTCGAGCCTCAATAACCGGCACACCTCGCGGATGAGTGTCAAACGATGTGCGCGTGTGGTCTCTGATTCATTGCCCCTTCGAGCAACGTAATCATGCACAATCGCTGTGGTGATCACGGGATCGTCTGCAGACAGCCGCGAGTTGAGAAAGCAATCCAAGTCGCGCAATACGCGGCCCTCTTCTCTGTAGCGGTAGCCCATGGCATGTTTCAGCGCGAGGAACCGGGCAAGCTGAGGCGCCAATGGCGAGATGAATCCGAAGTGGGAATCTGCCGGGAGGGTGTTCATCGGCCCACCTCCTCTTCGGAGATGGCAACTCCACGCAAGCCGACCAACTCGACTCCCGTATAGCCGTACGTGGTCTGCGTGGACGCGTGGCCCAACAGATCGGCGATCGTTTTCAGGGGACGCCCGGAAGCCAGCAGCCGTGTTGCCAGGGTATGGCGAAATAGGTAAAGGCCCCGACGTCCTGTTCGGTCAGCAAGGCCGGCGCGGCGCAGCGGCGCGCGCATGATCGCCGCAAGGTTGTTCTCAACAGCGAAGGGTTCGAATGGTGCACAGTGGCGAAGAAAGATGGTGCGGCTCGTTGAAGCTGGGCGCCCGTCGTGCAGGTATGCGCTGAGTGCCTCTGCCACGTCGGGCAGGAGTGGGAGTGCAAGAGGTCTGTCGGTCTTCACTTGGCGGATATCAATCCGTGCCCCGCGCCAATCGATCCCGTCCAGAGTCAGTTGTCGAATATCACAGGGGCGCAACCCGTAGCGTGCGGCAAGCAAAAGGATCACATAATCGCGGCGGCCCAACGGCGTCGATCTGTCCACGGATGTCAGGATGCGGTCTACGTCTGACTGGCCGAGCACGTCTGGCAGGTTGACATATCGATACTGTCGCGGTCGGGGGATCGCATCAGCGAGGGAACTGGAAAGCCAGCCTTGCGCGGCGGCCCAACGAAAGAAGACCCGCAGGGTAGAGCCATACGACCGTCGCGGCACGCCACCTTCCGCGTTCTCATAGAACTCACGGACGTACAGCGGTGTAATCCCACCGAGTTCCCTGATGCCAGCACCCTCCAGGTACTCGGCAAAGATCGATAGCTTTTGGATGTACTTCCTTGCCGTTTTCGCCGCCAGTCCGCGATGCGTTCGTACAAACTGCAGGTATGGTGTCAGAATCGGACCGAACCAAGCCGGGGTAGAAGGCGGAGAGCCAATACGGCGCCGAAACCGCCCGTGTTCGTCTGCCTCAAGTAAAATCCTGATAGAGGCTCGCAGTCCACGGGATCGGCTGGCACTCAAGCCTTGGGTGCGTTGGACCAGGTACTGCTGTACCGCATCGTCGCCTAAGGCTGGCATTGGTGCGCTTCCGTCCTTCTTCAGATGGAGAGAGAAGCGCAGCCACTCGTGGAGGTGCTGGCGAATCACCTCGCTGGCATAGCGTAGTTGCACGAGACTACTTCCGACTTGATCAATGCGGTGCTTGTGTGGGGACGTTCGATAACGCTCGCAATCGCCACCAGAGAACCATTGTGAAAACATCGTAATCTCCTTTCACGAATTGAAATTGGAGAACTACGATATCTTCAGCGTTGGGCGTTATGGAAAGCGCGAACAGCAAAACCACCAACCGGCTGCTGCCTGGCGTACACCTGATGAGGCGTTTCTCACCATGACGCGGAACTTACCATAATGCTCGCCGGGGAAGGTGTGAAGACGTAAGAAGGCTTCCCGGCGCGGAGGGCGCAGTTCGGCCACGACACGGCGGAGCTGACTGACACTGCCGGTGTAGCCGCGCGGGCGAATCATCTGATAGAGACGGGTGGCGCGCAGGCGGGGATATTGCTGCAAGGTCTGGCGCAGGAAGTCGAGGTAGGGATCGGCGAGCTGATCGCGGAAGCGGGGATGGCTGCGGAAGCGGTCGGTGTTCAGCGCGGCGCGTACGGTGTCGGGATGCAGGCCGAGTTCGGCCGCAAGGGTGCCGATCTTCCAATGCTCGGCATGGAAGAGATGGCGGATGTGGGCGACTTGTTCATCGGAAATCATGCTGCACCTCGGGAAAAGGATCGATCCAACGCCCCCGGCGTCCGCAAATCTGGCACACGACCCAGTTGGAGGTGGATCGGGCCTGCGGCGAAGAGAAAATTTCCGGCTCGGGCGTGACCTCGCCGGGCCGGGGAGCCCGAGGCGAGGTCAGGTTCACACAGGCAGGCGAGCGAAGGGAAGATTTATCCGTCACGCGAGCGCGCCGGCGCTGGCGGTAGTCGCGTTGACGGTCGCGATGGTCGTCCCGTCCCCAGGGGGTTTGTTGGTGGCGACGGTTCGCCTGGCGGCGTTGCAGGCGGAGGGATTTCTCACGGCAACGGGAGCTGCAATAACGCTGGCCGCGATCACAGTGACGGCAGAGATAGAACACTGCGCCACAGGGAGGAAAGTGGCAAACGCGTTGGCGGAAAACCGTGGAACAAGCGGTCGGCACCGGTTTCGAGAGGCAGCAGTGGACAACCGGCGCCGATCATGGCAGGATGACTCTCGCTTCCTTGGAGGTCCTCGATCGGGGCCCCCAATGAAAAACCCCGGTTGCTCGAACAACCGGGGTTCTCCTCTGTAAGCCTCCGGGAAATCATCCTACCAAATTCGACACTCCCCGCGAGCGCCTGCGGCGATGATGCTGATTCGCTCTCAAATACCGGCTCGTGTTCAAATTCCTTCGCTTTCAAATGCGCGCCGTCACCCGGCCGGGATGTCGAACCCAAACAGATGGCAGGCGTCCCGGAACGGCACCGGTTCGCGCATGCACACGGCGTAGAAGCCGTCGTCCCGGACCCAGGGAATGACGGGATACCAATTCCCGCCACCGGGACCCTCTCCCTCCATCCCCCCTGAGAGCAGCGCGTGCGCCAGCTCAAACGACCACGCATCGTTACCGAGCGCGACGCGGATGTATTCCACTCCAGCGTGCTCCAGGCGAGCCGACAGTTCCTCGACCCCGAAGTTCACCTTCGGATCAGGCTTCTCACCGGGCTGGCGCGGATGCCGGAAGCGCATACCGCGAGGGGCGCTTCTGTCCTCGATCACATGCCACCGCTGAAACGGCTCAGCGGGAAACTGAAAGTGCAGATGTTGGTAGTTCACGGTACCTCCAGTTGTCTGGTATAGGCCCCAGACAGGCTTGGGATGAATGTTCACTGTTGAGATCTCCCCTCGGACGAGAGGAGCTAAGGTGGGTTTCCGGAATGCGGGGGCGATGGCGGGGGCCCCTTGCTCCCCGGCAGCGAGCCGGGGCTTTCCGGACTTACAGGTGATTAGCTCTGCAGCCAGCGCAGAATGTGGGCGGTCTGGGCGTCCTTTTCACGCTGGACGTCCTCACGAGTCCTGTGGATGCTGATCTGAAACTGCGCTTCGAGAGAAACCGGGGGAGGAGCCGGCAGGCGAGATGCCCGCTCTCTGGAGATCTGGTAGAGTACCTTGGCCAGCTCCCTCCGGCTCTCCTCGCGGGTTTCACGAGCGATCAAGGCGCGTTCCGGTTGATAGGTTCTCAAGGCACACCTCCGGTGTGATCAGGGAAATGGAGTGAATTGGAAGGAGTCTTGACTACGGCGAGTTAAGATCTAATGCGGGCGAGAAAGCGGTCACTTGCTAGTGCAGCAATCGGTCAGCTTGTAACCAACCTCGATCAGGATCTTGCCTGTTGCCAGGGTCGCTTTCTGCGTCAGGTCGGAGACGCGAGGCAGAACGGTTGACGTGGTGTAATTGATTGTGGCGGCGGCAGCCTTGTCGGCTGCCGTGAGCCATCTACCAAACACGCTTGTGAACATCCGATTTGTATCCATGTGTCCTCCCAGGACGACCCTACCGGTTCTCTCGCCTGCGATGTTTATGGAGGACCGGGTGGGCTCGAAACGCAAGGACAGGGGCCCCCTATCCAAACGCCTCCTGGTGCGCACGGTTATTGCCCGTTCCGGCCCGCGCGCGATACACAAAGACCCTCGCCCCTGCCAGGGAGGATCGTGTTTTGGGAGCGAGCGGAGGAATTGGTCAGGTTTTGGCTACCCGATTGGCCTCGCGCGGGGACTTGCGTTGCGTGGATGGGGGATCGAATCTGCGCCCACTTTGCATCGACGCTGTCGTTTCTGTAATATCGGAATCATGAATGACTCGACCATCGTCGTGGCGGGAGCTACCGGTAATCTCGGCGGACGCATCGCGAGAGCTTTGCTCGAACGGGGAGCCAGCGTAAGAGCGCTTGTTCGCCACGGCACT
>JAIQEZ010000190.1 GCA_020073545.1 Terriglobia bacterium
CGATACTTGCTCTCCATCGTGGAGCAGGAGCCCACGCCCTCTCCTGCGAACACTCCCGATTCGTGCCAGAGCTCGCACACAAGCTAGTACTCCCGGTGTCCGTTTGAAAGGTCATTCCGGGTGATCCTGAATTTCGGCAGCAGGCGGAAGGTGAAGGAAAGCTTCTCAGCTCCTGGCTTCAGAAGCGTGGGCTTGTTCGTGCCCGGGATTATTCCGTAGTGCTCCCCCGACTTGAGGATGCTGTCCATGATCTGGTGGACCTTCGCCACGTGAGCGAGAACGGAGGCGGGACTCAACGTCCCGCGCTCCATCACGCTGGTCTCGTGCTCTCTCAGAGCCACAGCGTTTTCACTCAAGTTTCGCCTCCTTGCCTTCGATGGCCTCCGGACCCGCCTTCACGTAAAATCTGGTCTCTCCCTGCCGAAGCTCGCATCCGTCAGGCACCTCGCCGCTGTCGTGGATGAACTGCTTGGTCTCGGTCTTGCGGACCTCTTCCTTGACCCGGATGCAGTCCCGTGCCCCGGGGATAGCCTTCAGCCATGCCACCGCAGCGGCCTCGTCTGTGACCACCAGCGACTCCGGCGACTGGCGGAATCCGATTTCCCCGCCCAGCAGCTTCAGGGACTTCCGCTTCCCCTGCTTGGCGATCTCCACCGCGCCGTAGGGTTCCAACAGCGATGTCAGATACTCGACGGTCTGCTTGTCGGCCTTGGTGATGGCATCGAGCCGCAGCGCGATTTCCGATATCAGCTTGGTTGCCACTGCGGCACGCACGGCGATTCTGGCCTCCGCGCGGGCGATCTTCCGCACGGCCCATTCGGCACGCTCCTGGCTGTCGATGATGAAGCCCTCGGAAGCCTCTCCTTCGTCGGGGAGGAGCTGGTCTTCGATCTGCTGTAGTTCGCTCACGGTGTCACCTCCGGCCCCCGCCACTCTCCTACACCGCCTGCATTCGGCGTGCTCACTTCCTCGACCGGACCGCACATCAGGGGCTTGAACTGCGGGGGATCCCCCCAGCAGTCCACGTCGGCCTGGTGCACGAGCTGGTCGAAGCAGTCCGTCTGCACTTCGCTCTCCGGGATGTCCTCGCCGCACTTCTGGCAGCGGTACTTCACTGCCGGTTTCGTGATATGGTCCATACATCGCCTCCTGGTAAGTCTGAAAAGAGCCCGGCGCGCGGCAAACGTTGACAGCGAGCCGCGCCCGGGCAGGAGGCGTTCATGCGGGGCTGTCCTCCCGCTCGCTCGCCTCCAGGCCAAGCCCCCTTCATGATCCTTTTCCGCTCACCTCCTCCGCTCCCAGCTTCTTGCCAAATGAATTTGTTTGTGGTGTTTACGGCATAACCAGATAACGTCAAGAGGCTTTGAATAGTCAGGATGATGCCCGTGCACCCTGTATTTTTTCCCGCACACAGAACAAGGTTGCCTGATTATTTCACCATTTCTAAGGGCAGTGTTGAATTTCCTGTAGGCTTCTTTTATTTCAGGATAGTAGATGACATCCAGAATCCATTTCAGTTCACCGTTCACTGTATCCTCCCTGTAGACAGTTTGAATCGGGCATCGTTACCAGTTCCACCGCCAACTTGGTCATCGGCCATCTTCTGGGGGTATGGTGCTATTCCGCTCGGCCAGGATGGGGTCCTCGCCAAATAGCGGCTCGACAGGAAGCCTGTTTTTCTTCTGTCTGGCCTTCAGATCAGCCATTTTCTGCCTTATCTCTTCTGAGGGCTTTCTGATCTCCGAATGGCCCTTGAACCAGGCTTTTTCGTTCTCGTGCGCCGGGCCTGCCTCTGGATCGAGACCGCGGAGTCCTGGGCTGATACGGAAGTTTCGGCAGAGCATGTCAAAGGTGAAGGATCCGCTCCTGGAGTCGCCTTGCAGGACACGGGCAATCTTGCGTTGGCGAGTGATCCAGGCGCGCCCTTTCAAATCGCGCCGGTGGCAGGTTTCCTCATCGGGGAACCATGCACAATTGGTGAGGCTTTCAGGATCTTCCGGGCAGATCGGCGCAGAGCAGGTATTGAAATACGGGCAGTCTTTGCAGCTCATGATGCCTCCTCGCTGCGTGCCGGGGTCATGCGGTACTTCAGTCCGTCTGGACCGTAGCTCTCCCCGCCCTTGATGACGCTGCGGATCGTCCCGTCGTCCAGGAACATGAACTTCGGCCCACGGATGACCGTGATGGTCTTCTCCGACTCGACCCAGTCGAAGCCGTACTGCAGAAAGATGTCCAACACGGTCCGTATCTTCTCGCGATCATTCACTTCTTTGACTCATCAGCTGTCTTTGCGGCTACGATAGTGTACCACTCGCTCAAGGTCTGACCGCGAAGTACAAGCACTGATTTCAGGCGACGAGTGAGGGCAGAGGAGACGGTGCGGATTCTCACGTCTTGCATCACCCCCATGGCCTTCCGCCCGCTTGGCATCTGTTTCATGATCTAACCGTATCACCATTACACCATAGTGTCAACTGGTGTCTTTGTAGAATTTTTACTACAAGGGCATCTCGGTGTCTTTGTAGTAAAAATAATGACTTGATCTTTTTCCTCATCTCCGGATAGGTTGTACTCAACCCCCCGGAGAAATAGCGACGTTCCCCGAACTACCGGAAGAGAACTCCCGCTCAGGGCGCGCGGGCGCTCAGAGGTTTGAGGGGTAAAAATGGACACAGAGAGGGAAAAACAGCCGGTAACAGAACGAGAAAAAGTTTTCGCGTGTTTCACACGAATCAACTTGAGAAATGAAGGCCGAGTGCTATGCTTTATTCATAGAACCAGGAGGAACCGCCATGAAAGAGTTGCTGGCAAAGTTGAGAATCGTCGGCTTTTTGCTTGGTGGACTTTGGCTCTTAATTCTTTTCGCGGCCGGAGTTTATGTTTTGATTGCCGGTTATATTCTAAACCCCAATCCTTATGGACTCCCGATGCTGACAGCCATTATCCTATGGTGCCTTTTTGCTTTCGCCCCGCTGGGTTTTTTTCGATTCATCTGGTGGCTGCTTCCCAGCAAGTGGAAGCCAGAAAAGATCACATAGGCTACTTCCCGCCCCACGGCAGACGAGGCGCCCGGTGCTTCTTGGCCTCGCGCTGCACGTCGTAGGCGATCGCCGCAGCCTGCTTCGGGTCCTTGCCGGCGTCGATCTCCTTCTCGATGTTCCCCTCCCGCGTCTTGTCTGACGAACCTTCTTTGAGCGGCATCAGTGATTCCCCTGGGAGCCGTTGATCTTCTCCACCGTGCGATATGCGCCGAGCCCCAGCATCCCCAAGAGCACGGGCAGCATCGTTGTCAGGTCGAGCCTGAAAAGCATCAGAGGTTTTCCATCCGCGCCAAGGACGCCGAACAACTGCACAACCCACTGTGCGATCGGCAGCAGCAGGAAGTTGACGCCAAAGGCTATCGCACATGCCCACCCTACCGCGGGACGCCAGCCAGCCACGAAAATGTTCGTGCTCGCCGCTTCCTGCTTGTCGATCTCTGTCTGCGCGATGATCGTGTCGTTCTCGAGCTTTGAAGCCTGGGCCTGGAGATTCATTGTCAGTTCGGCGATCTCTGCTTGCTTCGTGGGATCGATCCCGGTGATAGCCGTGCGGATCTTCACGGCCGTGTCACCGAGACCTGAGATTATGCCGCCGACAAGATCCGTGATAGCGCTCACTTCCCCTTCCCCTGCCGGAAGCCTATGCCCCAGGAGATGACAGACATCAGGAGCAGAATGATGATGAGTTCACCTAATGACAGCGGCATGTCTAGCTCCTTTACGCCGGCGGGTTCCACTCGCCGATGATCACGTTGGCCACCGCGGTCACCGTGGCGATGACGCCCGGCCACCAGCTCGGGACAACGCCGGTGATTGCGAACAGCAGCAGGACCGCTGCCGCTCCAAGACTCAGCACTCGTCCGACAACCTTTTTCCAGTCCATGGTAAACCTCCAGTACGCGATTGTTCTCGGCGCCAACGGCGCCGTCATTGCAGCCGAAGATTACTTGTGGTGCCCGGCGCCTGGCCAGACAAAAACGAAAAAGGGCTCGGCGTACCCGCGACACTTCCCCAGGCGACCGCGCTCAGGATGTTGTTGCCCTGGTAGGTCAGCACCGCCCGCACGCCGACGTCGTACAACGACCAGGGCGCGGGGAAGTTTACCGTCGCCTGCGTCGTGCTCACCGTCGCCAGCACGGTGGTTGTGCCTCCGCCAGTCGGCTGCACGACCACGTCGTAGGAAATGGTCCCGCCCGCGGGGAGGGCCGAACCGTCGGCCAGCTTGGTCACAGGGTCCCACGCGATATTCGCCGTCTTCGCGATCACCAGCAGTGGCGCTCCCTGCAGATGCAGTGCGGCAGCAAGTAGAAGAATGATGAGCATCTTCTTCATTTCCCCGCTCCTTGCCCGGAGGCAACCACGTTGCTCGTGAAGTAGCCGCCCACCACCAGCGTCACCACACCGAGAAAAGCGCCGATGACCGTGGCATCCGGCTTGTCCGTCCTCAACAGGTAGACGGCACAGAGCAGAACCATCGCCGCCACGGTCCCCACCGCCAGCCAGAACTTGGTTCCCGTTTTCATTTGAACGGCCATCCCGCTTTGTGCTCGATCCACGCACCGCCGACGAGTCCGCCGACGATGAGAAGCAACGCCACAATCAACCCGAGTACGAACATATTCACCCCCTCAAATCAGTCTATAGATTCGCTTTCCAATGAGCGAACCGTTGATCACGCTGTCAGAACCTTGAGCACTCCATGGATCGTAGACCACGATGCCCTTACCGTTGCCAGAGCAGAAGTGATTGAAGCTTGCACCGTCCTTGTGATAACAGACGATTTCGAATTCGTTGTCGCTGGTGACGTATTCGGGAACATACTTCCCGAGGAAGCTCGCCTTGCCCTTCCCTACTGCGTAGTCGCACACGGCTTGCGGGTTGATAAGGGTGATTTCGATGTCGATCGCTCCAACGGCCTGTTCTGTCTGCAAGATCTCTTTGACTTGATCATGCGTGAACGGCAGGTTGAAATACCTGTTCAGGCGCTCGCACAGAGACAGCAGGTAGCAACCCCAGAAATGTATGGCGGGAGAGAATTCGGGGTCAGTCTGATAGATATTCATTTCAGCCCTTCGCTCAACAGGTCCTCAATTTCCTTGATCGCATCATCGGTATTGCCATTGCAGATTCCTGCTTTCTGGCATCGAAGAATCGCCAACAGAGAACGGATGATCACGGGAACGACCTTCTCCAGGCGGTCCAGCCTCTTCGGGGCGTGCCACATGCGCACAAGAGACGCGGAAAGAAAAGTCAGAAACGTGATCAAGAGCGCTGAACACACTCCGATGAAGATTCCTTCTGTCACAGGATTCACAGAGTGTCTCCCACCAGGGCACCGCGCTGACGCAGGTTCTTCTCGTATGCCGACGCCTGCCCGTGCGCCGCCTCGTAGCCGATTCCCTTCTTCATGAGATTGACCTCGTGCATTTCGTGCGCCAGGACATAGGGCCGCTCGTCAGGCAGCACGGACTTGTCGATCCAGATCTCCCCCCGCGGGATGTAGGAATAGACCAGCCAATGGCCGCCCTCGACAAAATCCACGTCATAGTCCCTCTTCACTTCCTTGCCGTCCACGATGTAGACCTTCGTGCCGTCGTGCAGAACCTTCCAAAGCTGGCGAGTTGGATCGGTGAGCATCAATTTCCTGCCGCCTTCCACGCCGCAATCCACTGCGGAGCGAGATCCTTCGGAGCACTCGGTCCCGTCATGATTGAGTTCACATACTGAAGCATGAGCAGCTGAAGCGTTGCATTTGCTTGAGCTACGGCATCAGGAGGAAGAGGGGCGGGCGGCACATACGGCGTCGCCATCCCGCCGTGTGCGATCCACACCCTGACGCTTGGCCAGAGTGGATCCGAGGGGAGAACGTTGTATGGCAGACCGTTGGAAAGCGTGACCACGTAGCTGCTATCGGGCATCAGGAGAACGGGTTTCGTGGAGTCGATCATGCGATTCTACAAGCCATAAGAGTCCAAAAGACCCCAGCTGTTGCCGCCCCCACTGTTGTTCCACCCGCACTCAGCCCTGATGCAATTGCTGTGGTATAC
>JAIQEZ010000191.1 GCA_020073545.1 Terriglobia bacterium
GTGATACCCCGTGTTCAAACAGAATTCATTCAGAATGGCCTGGCGTGCTTGCCGATCGCCCTTCTGATAGCGCCCATAGATCGCCCGAAAATACTCCCATCGCGCCTTGTAACTCACCGTAACCCTCCTCATCCTTCTCGCCGACTCGGGTTACATCCTAAATGGCGCGATCACTCCTCCCCTGGTTACATTTTAGATGGCGCGATACGCAAGGTTGCGCCGAGCTTAGGGAAGGTGTATGTTGGTTGGCAAGGGCTTATGGAGGTCACAGGGCATGGATCAAAATAACACCATGAGTGTTTTAACGTTGCTTGTTTTGTGCTTTGGAGTCGGGTTGGCGACCGCGGCAGCGGGCGATCTTCCCCAGGTCGGCCAGATGGCGCCGAACGTTTCACTGCCATCGCAGGACGGCAGTCAGGCGAGCTTGAAGGATTTTCGCGGCAAGTGGGTGGTGCTTTACTTTTATCCCAAAGACAACACGCCCGGCTGTACCATTGAGGCGCACAACTTTCAGCGGGACCTCTCCAAGTATCAAGAAATGAACGCGGTGATCATCGGCGTGAGCGTGGATTCAAGCGACAGCCACAAGGATTTCTGTGCCAAACAGAACCTCACGTTTAAGCTCTTGGCTGACACCGACAAGAAAGTTGTGGCGGAATACGGTTCTCTGGGCGAGTCCGGAGTGGCTGCTCGGAATACCTTCCTAATCGACCCAAAGTGGCAGATTGTAAAGGTCTGGACAGGGGTGAAGCCAGCGGGTCACAGCGAAGAGGTGCTGGCAGCTCTCAGCGAGTTGCAGCAGAAATAGACCCAGCGCGAACAACATGGACGGCGTGGGCGGATCGCCAAGCGCGTGACGCCGTCCCTTACCCACCGTCACACCACACTTTCCTCCCCGCCAACTGGCAGGGGAGAACGAACCCTAATGCGTTAGACCGGAAAAAGTCCCACGACAGTCCTGCCTACTTAACCACGCCATGCAGCGGGCTGGAGGCCGAAGCATAGAGTTTCCTGGGCATACGGCCGGCAAGGTACGCCTGGCGGCCGGCGAGCACGGCATGCTTCATCGCCTCGGCCATCAGGACGGCGTCCTGCGCGCCGGCGATGCCGGTGTTCATCAGCACCGCGTCCGCGCCGAGTTCCATGGCGACGGCGGCGTCCGAAGCCGTGCCCACGCCCGCGTCGACAATCAGGGGAACCTGCGTGATCATTTCGCGCAGGATGCGGATGTTGGCGGGATTCTGAATGCCCAGTCCCGAACCGATGGGCGCACCGAGCGGCATGACCGCCGCGGCGCCGGCGTCGATCAAGCGCCGCGCGGCAATCAGGTCGTCGTTGGTGTACGGCATAACCACAAAGCCTTCCTTGACGAGCGTCTCGGTGGCTTTGACCAGCTCGAAGTTGTCAGGAAAGAGCGTCTTCTCATCGCCGATCACTTCCAGCTTGATCCAGTTGGAAAGACCCACTTCCCGCGCCAGCCGCGCGGTGCGAACGGCCTCGTCAGCGGAATAGCACCCCGCCGTGTTGGGAAGGATGAAGAATTTCTTGCGGTCAATATAATCGAGCATCGATTCCTTGCTGCGGTCGGTCAGGTTTACGCGGCGCACGGCGACAGTGACAATCTCCGCGCCGGAAGCCTCGTGAGCGCGCGCCATCTCCTGGAAGCTGCGGTACTTTCCTGTGCCCACAATCAGCCGCGAACGAAATTCCCTCCCCGCAATCCGCAGGACGTCATTTTCCATTTTTTTCACCTCGCCGTTGATTCTAGTCGGCGGTCTCAGAAATTGCAATTCCGCGCGCCGATCCCCGCCACGAACTCTGCTTGCCCTTGGTCCGTAATGCGCTATACTTCGCCGCACACCGTTCAAGGGGGTTCTCGATGCGTCGTTTCGTTCTCAGCATGATCGTGTGCGCGCTCGTTGTCCTGTTTGCGGCCAAAACGGTTGAGCCTGTTCCTACCCAGGCGCGCCAGGCGGACGAGGCCGTCTCCGTGCCTTCCGCGCCCGGCGGTGTTGACCAGACCACCCCGCTGGACGGCTTTTCCGCTGCCTCGGCACGCACCGAACGCCAGTGGGAAGCCAAGTTCCGCGCTCTCCCCAGCGTCGGGAATCTTCGCGACTACATGCAGCGGCTCTCGGCGCGCCCACACCACGTGGGCTCGCCTTATGACCGCGAGAATGCGGAATGGATTCTCTCGCTCTTCCGGCAATGGGGCTGGGACGCGCACATTGAGAACTTCGAGGTCCTCATGCCGACGCCCCAGGAACGCGTGGTGGAGCTGGTGGAGCCCACGCGATTCAAGGCCACGCTCGAGGAGCCCACGGTCGCCGTCGACCCCACCTCCCCTCAGCACGCCGAGCAGCTCCCCACCTATAACGCCTACTCGGTGGATGGCGACGTCACCGCGCCGCTCGTCTACGTCAACTACGGCATCCCGGCGGACTACGAACAACTCGAGCGCCAGGGCGTCTCCGTGACGGGAGCGATCGTGATTGCCCGCTACGGCGGCTCCTGGCGTGGTATCAAACCCAAAGTGGCGGCGCAGCACGGTGCCGTGGGCTGCATCATCTATTCCGACCCGCATGAGGACGGTTACTTCCAGGGCGAGGTCTTCCCGCGGGGTGCCTGGCGTCCGCGTGACGGCGTGCAGCGCGGCAGCGTTATGGATATGGTGCTCTATCCGGGCGATCCACTCACGCCCGGCGTGGGCGCCACAAAAGACGCGCGACGCCTGCCGCTCGCGGAAGCCCAGACCCTCACCAAAATCCCCGTTCTCCCGATTTCCTACGGTGACGCCCAGCCGCTGCTCGCCGCCCTGCAAGGACCCGTGGCGCCGGAAGCGTGGCGTGGCTCGCTACCCATCACCTACCGCCTCGGCCCTGGCCCCGCTAAAGTCCACCTGAAAGTGAAAGCCAACTGGGACCTCAAAACGCTCTACGACGTCATCGCCAAGATTCCCGGCGCGAGTTCGCCCGAGGAATGGATCGTGCGCGGCAATCACCATGACGCCTGGGTGAACGGCGCCCAAGACCCCGTCTCGGCACTCGTGGCTGAGATGGAAGAGGCGCGGGCGCTGGGCGAACTCCGCAAGCAGGGCTGGAAGCCACGCCGGACCGTTGTTTATTGCGTGTGGGACGGCGAAGAGGAGGGGTTGCTGGGCTCGACCGAGTGGGGCGAGGCGCATGCCGAGGAGCTTCGCCAGCATGCCGCGGTCTATCTCAACACGGACGCCACGGGCCGCGGCTATCTCTACGTGGGCGGCTCGCACACGCTCGAAAAGTTCGTGAACGGCGTGGCGCGTGATATCGAGGACCCGGAGAAAGCTCTGTCCATCTGGAAGCGCCACCAGCTTCAATTGATTCGCAACGGCTCGCAAGAAGAGCGCCAGGAAGCTCGCACTCGCGCCGCCTGGCGCATCGAGGCGCTCGGCTCCGGCTCCGACTACACGGTATTTATCGACCACCTGGGTGTCGCCTCGCTGAACCTGGCCTTCTACGGCGAAGACGGCGGAGGCATTTACCATTCTATCTACGACGACTTCTTTTGGTATACCCACTTCAGCGATACCGACTTCCAGTATGGGCGCGCGCTGGCCCGGACGGTCGGCACTGCGGTGCTGCGCCTGGCCGATGCCGAACTGCTTCCCTACGACTTCACGGGCCTTGCCGACACCATCCACCGGTACACCGACCAGTTGAAGAAGCTCCTCAAAGACAAGCAGGAGGAAATCCGCGAACGCGACCAGGAAATCGAAGAGGGGACCTTCACCGCCACCTCCGACCCTAAGGAGACGTTTGTTCCGCCCCCACGGGAAGACGTGCCCCCCTACCTGGACTTCGCGCCGCTCGACAACGCGGCGGACGCGCTCACGCGCAGCGCCACGCGTTTCCAGAAGGCACTTGAGAAGGCGCAGGCCAACGGTGCGGCGGCGCTGGCTGGCGCGTCGCTCCGCCAGGTAAACCTCACCCTGATCGAAAGTGAGCGCAAACTGACAAGCCCCCAGGGCCTTCCCGGCCGGCCCTGGTTCAAGCACCAAATCTACGCACCGGGCCTTTACACTGGCTACGACGTGAAAACCCTTCCCGCCGCTCGCGAGGCGATTGAGCAGAAGAACTGGAAAGCAGCGGACGCGGCTCTGGCGGAAATCGCCAGGATTCTCGACGCCGAGTCTGCCCTGATCGCAGCCGCTGCCGAGCAATTGGAGAAAGCCCTTCCATGAGGCTCTGCGCGGGGGCAATTGCGCCACCAGGCAGGTCCGGGCGCGGCTGGCACGGGTTGGGAAGCTGCTTTCTTTCCACCCTATTAGACAATAGCGGCAGCGGTGCTGGCCCATCCAGTGCCAGATCATCCCCCGCCCGCCGCGAAGCACGCCAAGCCCTGCCACCGGAATGTGATCTAGCGAGCGCACCGGGCTGCCGACGTACCCACCGTCTCGGTTCGCCAGCTTGCCCCGAATCAGCGGAAACGGAAAGCCTCGGCGAGCCCTAACTCACGCTTCCGCGCGCGACGCGTCATCCAACCGGGAGCGAAAGGAAGGCCGGCGAGGTGCAGCCTCCACTCGATACACAGGACGTGTTCGCGCTCGTGGTCCAGAAACCGGCGTAAAACCTTTCGCAGTGTCCACGTCTCACCCAACTTGCGCACGGTGCGATTCGCCCGCCTCAGGTCGCACTGTGCGAGTAATCGGTAGGCCGCGTCCCGCACAATCCGCAGACGGTCGAGCGGCGTGGGTTGCGGCTGGAATCGCGCCAGCTTGAAGAGTCGCGACAGATAGAACTGCTCAGCCGCCGCCACGTGCTGGAGCGTTTCCCGGATGGTCCATTGTCTGGGGCCCGGGCGCGCGGTGAGCAGCCCCGCCGGAACCCGTGCGACGACTTCCAGCGAGTCCCGGCGCGAATACTCGATGCGCCGCAGGTGTTCTGCAAGTCCCTCTGCCTCCACCGGAATCAGGTCCGTAGGGAGCAAGCCGCCGCGACTGCCTGACCCCGTGGGAGCTCCGCCCGGCACGCCACCCGCGGTGCGGATGCGGACTCTGCGGGAGAAGTCACGCCCGCTGTGAGCGGCAAGCCACCCGAGGTGCTGCTGGATGGCTTCCGGGACGGCTGCAAAAGCTTCCTCAGGAGTCTCGCCGCGTACCACGCAACCCGGCAAGCGTGACACATGCGCCAGTGTCCGTCCCGCGCGATTGCTTTCGAGATAGACATCGAGCGGCGATGTGTCACGAGGATCGTCCAGCAGAAACATACATCCAGTCCTATTACGAAGCCGACGCCATGCCGAGACCGCTCGAAGCGCAGAGCCGGCTCAACCCCCCTTACGCCGCTTTGAGCTCCGCCGTGCAGTGGGGGCATCGGGTAGCCTGGGTCGCGATGCCCTCGGACATGCAGTAGGGACACTGCTTGGTGGGCGGTGGGGCTGGGGCCGGCTGCGGCTTCATCATCCGATTCACCTGTTTCACCAGCAGGAAGACCACTAGGGCCACGATTAGAAAGTCGATGACGGTGTTAAGGAAGGCGCCGTAGCTGATGACGGCTGCTCCCGCCTTCTTGGCGTCCGCCAGCGAGTCATAGTGGGTCCCTGACAGGTTAAGGAACAGGTTAGAAAAATCCACGTGGCCCAGGATCAGCCCGATAGGGAGCATGATGATGTCATTCACCACCGAGCTCACGATCCTTCCGAAGGCTGCGCCTATGATGATCCCGATGGCCATGTCGAGTACGTTTCCACGCATCGCGAATTCTTTGAATTCCTTTAGCATGTTCTCGTCTCCCTTATGTTTATGGATTGGATCGCTCCACCGCTATTATTGACCCTCTCTTCCGCTTTTCGGTTCAATTGGCCACGTTACCGAAGGTTGACGGCCCAAGGTCCGCCGATCTTAATGGCGGGCACGCTCAATATGACATCCTCGCTGCCTCCTCTGAATCGCGCTAGCGGGTTTTCCCTCGGGCAGCAATCTTCCAGCAACCGACCGCCTCGCCCTTACGCACCGTAAAGATCTCATCATGCATGTTCACGGTAGTGCAGACATGATTGGGGACCACGGTCAGGACTTCGCCCACGTAGAACTTGTGTCGGGACGGCGTG
>JAIQEZ010000046.1 GCA_020073545.1 Terriglobia bacterium
TCACGCGGCGCAAATCGGCATCGTGCACGGCAAAACACAGCACGTTATCCGCCGAGGACTGCGTGACCATCAACGTGGGGATATCCTCCAGGCTGAGCGAACTGAAGGCTTTGGCCGCCAGACGTGGGAAGCTGAGCGTGTCCTTGCCGCTGACGGTGATGATATCGGCCTTGCTGACGGAAGTGATGGCTTTTACGCCTCGTTGGCTGTTGGTGGCGGAGGGGACGATGCGTGTTCCCGGACACGAGGGGTTGAAGCTGTTCTTGATCCAAACCGGAATTTTCTTTTTCATCACGGGTTGAATGGTCTTGGGGTGAAGGACCTTGGCCCCAAAGAACGAGAGCTCGATCGCCTCGCGGTAGGATATTTCCGGGAGGATGCGCGCTTCCGGGACGAGGCGAGGGTCGGCGGTCATGACGCCATCCACATCCGTCCAGATCCAAACTTCGTCGGCGTCCAACGCCGCCCCCAAGATCGTGCCGCTGTAATCAGACCCGCCCCGGCCGAGCGTGGTGCAAGCACCCGCACGCGTGGCGCCTCGGAATCCCGTAATCACCGGCAGCACCCCGCGTCGCCGCAAACCGGCCAACCGTTGGCGGGTCTTGGCATTGGTTTCCTCGAAGAGAGGCGTGGCGTTACCGAAGTTGTCGTCGGTGACGACCAATTCGGTGGCGTCCACGGCTTCTGCCGGAGTGCCACGCGAGCGGAGGATAGCCGCCATCAGGTTCGCGGACATCACCTCACCGAGGCTGGAGAGCGTGTCCATGGCCCGCGGCGTCACCTCGCGCACCAGTGAAAACCCGGAGCAAAGGTCTTCGAAGTTCGTCACCGCGTCAGCGAGCCGGGGAAGGACGGCGGCCTGCTCGCCGGCTTTCAGGAGCTGATCGGCGACCTCGCGGTGCCGGTGCGCGAGCTCCCGGCGCGCATTTTTCCAGTGCTCGCGGTCACCCTGGCTGGCTTCCGAGGCGGCGCGAATGAGCATGTCCGTGACGCCGCCCATGGCGGAAACCACCACCACCGCTTCCGTACGCTGCGCATGGTGGGCGACAATATCCGCCACATTCTTCATCCGCTCCGCGCTGCCGACGGAAGTCCCGCCGAATTTCATCACGACGAGCGGTTTCTTGCTCTTGGTCGGCATCGGATTCTCTTTCACCATAGTTTCGACCCCTGCGGGCGGAAGTCCCCCTTGCGGGACTTAACGAACCGGAGACCCTGGCGCTCCGGTTCGCTAGCGAATCGTAACCGTATTCGTCGTAGAGGATGAGCCGGAATTGGAGGTCTTGGTTGACTCACGAACGACCTCAATAAAAACCTTGGTGGGAAGCGACAAGTAACGGTCGCGCCGATAAACCAGACCCAACTCCCTATAAAGCTTCTGGCCCTCCAGAGGGATCAACTTCAGCACGCCGGCGGCGACTTCCGGCTGGGCATAGGTTCGGCTGATCAGAGAAATGCCCAGACCGGCGCCCACGAATTTCTTGATGGTCTCGACGCTGGCCAGTTCCATGGAAATCTGCAGATGATCGCGATGCGCGCGCAGCAAACGGTCAATGACCACGCGCGTGTGGCCAGTCTTGGGCAGGATGAGCGGGTGGTGAGCGAGTTCCTCGACGGTCACGCTCTTGTGTTTGGCAAGAGGATGGCTCTTCGGCACCACCACCTGGACTTCGTCGCGGAAGACCGGAATCACTTCCAGGTTGTTGGCGGTCAGAGGCAGCGTGACAATACCCAGGTCAAGCGCGCCCTCCTGAACTTTCTGCAGAATCTTGTGGCTGAAATTCCGGTAGATGCTGATCTGCACCAGCGGGTAGAGTTGCTTGAAGCGCGCAAAAGTTTTCGGCAGGACGTAGAGACAAGTAGCTTCGTTAGCGCCGATGTACAGCTTGCCCCGTGGGGTCTGGTTCAACTCGGCGATCGCCTGAAGAGCTTCCTTGTGCAGCCCCAGCAGCTTTTCCGCGTAGCGATTGAGAATCTCACCCGCGGGTGTCAGTAAGACTTTCTTCCCGCTGCGGTCAAAGAGCTTTTCCCCGCACTCTTGCTCGAGCAGCCGCACCTGCGCACTGATCGCGGGTTGAGTGCGAAACATCTTCTCCGCGGCGCGGGAGAAGCTCTGCAACTTCGCCACCTCCAGAAAACTAGCTAGCTGGTCATAGTCCATTGTCTTTGGTCCGCGGCAACCCTCCATTCTAGCAAAAGCCAGTGAGCGCGCACGAGAAAAGTATCACATCGGAAGCCGTATCGGAATCTCCTCACCCCCTGAAAAGAGGAGCGAGCCGGCGGGTACTCCCAGCCGGGTCACGCGAAGGAGATCAGGACGGCTCCCTTCATTTTCGCCGGCGCTCACGCTTGGGCATCCACGCACTCAGGCCGAGAGCCGTTCAGCGTCCCCATCCCTGTGCAGAACAGAAACCCAAAACAACCGGGCGCCGAGCACCACAGCCAAAAGAAACAGCGCGACTGCAACGGGCGACCAAACCCCCTAAGCGGCTTGCCGCACGAGATACCAGACGAGGAATTGCATCCATGGGACGGTGGCGCCGGCCATGCACAGCCCCGTCGTTAGCCCTTGACCGTAAGATAGCATCATTTCAGGACTCTGGCGACGGCGGCCGCTGGAGCTGGCCGTAGCCAGCGAGGGTCGAGAGCAACTTCTTCAGGTCGAATCCGACTTCTCGGAAAACATCCCGGAGATCACGGTCGCGATCTTCGGGACTCATGGAAAGAAACTTTTCCGCAGGAACATAGAACGGGTTGTCGCGAACCAGCGTGCCCTCGACCAGGAGATGGCGATGCACGGCGATAGCAGAAAACAGGTGTGGTATCTCGAGATTGTCGACGTCGTACTGGCAGAGAGCCACGCTGGGATAATGCTTCACCAGATAGTTCAAGCGCGCGTGGAACTCGAAGAATTGCGGCACGGGGATGCCCGCCGGCTCCGGCCAAATCCCCTCCTCCAGCCACCGGACGGCAGGAGCGTGGGCGGTTTCGGCGTCGGCAAAGAAACTCTGCGCCCAATCCCGCAAGCGGCGCGGATCCGCCATCTCCTGCGGGAATTGCAGAGTTCGGTCGCTGAGTCGGCGCTCCACATCCACGCCGAACTCGCGCAGCCGGGCGAGCATGTCGTTGTGCAAGCGGGCAGGCGCCAGGTAGCAACACCAGTTACCGAGGCGCAGACCTTCGCTCACGAACCCGGCGCAGCGAACTGCGGCGGCGTGGCCGCGGTGGAGAATGGCCATGTGTTCGTGGCAGCGTACGGGAATCAGGGCCTCGAGGTAGGTAAAGATGGGCGGCGACATTGGGAACTGGTCCGGCAACCGAGGTTCTCCCCTCGCGGGCCCCTTCCCTCTGTGCCCAGGGGTCACGGCAACCGGCTGGGGCGTGCGGGAATCAGGCGTTCAGACCGGCGCGCGACAGTCCGGGGTTCGGCCCGCACGTTCTATTTGGCCGCGATTATGCGTTTGCTGGAGGTGGGTGTCAAGCAAAGTCGCCTCCCCGGGACGCTGCGGAGGGTGGTGTAAAGGATGTCCTGATACCCGCTGTAAAGGATCTCTTGACACAGAACAACCACGGGGCACCCCTACGTCCCAAATGGGGACGCCACCCAGAAACCGGTTGCGTGGGTCCTCGAAAGGGAGCAAAATAATATGTGGAATCAAAAGCTCTGTGGCCGCAGCCGGTCGAAGAGGAGCCAGGGTCGTTCGCGGCGGGAGACGGCGATTCCCCCCGAGGTGGGCGGGGCCTGACGCAGAGGGGCAAGTTTAGGTTCAAACGCATTCGGGACCGCTAGCTAGCCTTCGTCAACCACCCCGATTTGGAGAAGATTCATTGGAGCCAGCCTCCCAGCTCTTCCCAAGTTTCCCTCTCGACGTTGACAAGTTCCACGACCATTGCGGGGTCTTTGCGGTCTACGGCCACCCGGAGGCCGCCAAGCTCACTTACCTGGGTCTCTACGCCCTACAGCATCGCGGACAGGAAAGCGCTGGAATCGCGATTTCCGATGGCGACAACCTGGTGTGCAAGAAGGGTATGGGGCATGTGGATGAGGTCTTCTCGAAGGAGCTCATCCAGAGCCTGCCGGGGCGACACGCCATCGCCCACACGCGTTACTCCACCGCCGGCGACACGGACCTGAAGAACGCCCAGCCGTTGAAAGTGAGCTGCCACCGGGGGCAGGTGGCGCTCGCGCACAACGGGAACCTAGTCAATGCCAGCGTGATTCGGAGGGATCTGGAGAGTCGCGGGGATATTTTCCAAACCACCAGCGACACGGAAGTCATCCTGCATTTCTTCGCCCGATCGCGACAGGCCGGCACTCCGGAAGCCGTCGCTGAAGCGCTTGACAAGGTGGTGGGAGCCTACTCCCTGGTGATGCTCTTTAAGGATGCGGTTTACGGCATCCGCGACCCGCGCGGTTTCCGCCCGCTCAGCTTGGGAAAGGTGGATGGGGCCTACGTTCTGGCTTCGGAGACCTGCGCGTTTGACCTGATCAACGCGCGCTTCATCCGCGACGTGCAGCCGGGCGAGATGGTGATTCTGGACGGCCGGGGCGTGACGTCACTGCGTTTTGCCCCCCCCGCTCAATCGGCACAGTGCATCTTCGAGCACGTCTACTTCTCCCGGCCGGATAGTGTGGTCTTTGGCCGCTCGGTTCAGGAGAGCCGCGAGATGTTGGGCCGCTACCTGGCGCGTGAACATCCGGTGGACGCCGACCTAGTTGTTCCCGTCCCCGACTCCGGCGTCCCGGCCGCCACGGGGTTTGCCGAGGAATCCGGCATCCCTTTCAAGATTGCACTCATCCGAAATCACTACGTGGGCCGCACCTTTATTGAGCCCAGCCAGGCAATCCGCGACTTCGGCGTGAAGCTCAAGCTCAACCCGGTGCGGAGCCTGCTGGAAGGCAAGCGGGTCGTGCTGGTTGACGATTCCATCGTGCGTGGAACAACCAGCCGCAAGATTGTGCGCATCGTACGGGAGGCTGGGGCTCGCGAGGTGCATATGCGGATCAGTTGTCCGCCCACCGTGTCGCCCTGCTTTTACGGGATTGACACGCCGACCAGGAAGGAATTGATTGCGGCGACCCATTCGGTCGAGCAGATTCGTGAATACCTGGGCGCGGATACCTTGGGTTATCTTTCAGTCGAAAACCTGCGGCGTGCGGTTGGCGATAGCGACGGCCGCTTCTGCCTCGCTTGTTATACTAGTAGTTACCCCACCACCATTCAGGAACCGCTGATTGCATTGCGCAATCGAGATTGAGTCCGATGGAAACATTCGAATCGAAACCAGAAGAATCGTCTGCCCCTGAGCTGGCAAACGAAGGCAAAGCCGAGAAGCCGAGGCGCCAGGAAACAGCGTGGGAGACCCTCCGCTCCCTGCTCATCGTGCTGGTCGGCGTCTTCTGCATTCGCACCTTTGTCGCGGAGGCCACCGTCATCCCCACCGGGTCGATGGAGCAAACCATTCTAGTTGGCGATCATGTCTTCCTCAACAAACTGCTCTATGGTCCTCACCTGCCGTATACCTCGCTGCGCTTGCCAGTGCTCAAGGGAATTCATCGGCAGGAAATCGTGGCGTTTCGTTATCCGAGCAACCCTTCCGTGATGTTCGTCAAGCGGGTGATTGGCGTGGGCGGCGACGTGGTGAAAATTCAGAACAAGGAAGTCTTCGTCAACGGCCGGCCTCTGGATGAACCGTACGTGCAGTACCAGTTCTCAACGATGCTACCTTTGCGCGACGACTTCCCTCCCACGCCGAGCTTGCTGGAAACCCTGCCCGCAGCCTGGGGGCTCGATCCCACTTGGGCTCGCCAAATGCCCAGCTTCATTCGCAATGACGGCCTGCACGTTCCGCCCGGCTATTTGTTCGTCATGGGCGACAACCGCGACAACTCGCTGGACAGCCGCTTCTGGGGATTCGTCCCGCTCGAGAACGTCGTGGGCGAGCCGTTGTTTGTGTATTGGTCCTACGACGCGCCCAGCAAAGACTGGACGGCGGAGAACCTGATGTCGCGGCTGAAGTTCGACCTCTCGATTGTCTGGAACTTCTTTACGCGAACGCGTTGGTCAAGAACCGGGCGGACTTTCTAGTCCCGGGCTCGCCTGGTTGGGTTCTTTTCGGAAGCACTCGCAGTCAACGAAAGCGCCGTTTGGGCAGAGCGGCGTGGGGACTTCTTCAGGCGCTCACGGGACCAGCCTGCCTGATGCCAACTGCCTCCCTTCATGAAGCCACCTTCGAAGGGAAAACGCTCCGCCGTAGTCAACGGCGTGTGCTATTATTTCTCCCCGTTACACGCAACCTTCTATGCGTTATCGTGACGCCGGTGTCGATATCGACGCCGCGAGCCAAGCGAAAGCTCGCATCAAGCAGTTGGCGCGACGCACCTTCAGCAAGCGCGTTTTGAGAGAGGTCGGCGCCTTCGGCGGCTTTTTCTCGTTGCAGGGTCTTCCGCGCGATGCCGTACTGGTGTCGAGCGTGGACGGCGTCGGTACGAAACTCAAGATCGCCTTCGCCCTGAATCGCCACGATACGGTGGGAGCGGACCTGGTCAATCACTGCGTCAATGATATTGCTGTGCACGGCGCTGCGCCGTTGTTCTTCCTGGATTACCTGGCGACGGGGAAGATGCGGCCGAGTGTGGTAACGGAGGTCGTCGGCGGGCTCGCGCGTGCCTGTCGCCAGGCGGGTTGCGCGCTGGTGGGCGGCGAGACTGCCGAGATGCCAGGCTTCTACCCCGCGGACGAGTACGACCTGGCGGGCTGCATCGTGGGTTGGGTCAGGCGAAAGCTGATCCTTGACGGCAGCACCATCCGGCCGGGGGAGGTGATCCTGGGATTGCCCTCGCTCGGCCTGCACACGAACGGCTACTCGCTGGCGCGCAAGGTGCTGCTCGAGCAGGAGGGCCTGCACCTGACCGAGCACATCCCGGAACTCGGCCGGACGCTCGGAGACGAATTGCTCGCCCCGCATCACTGCTACTGGCCGGCCGTTCAGCCGCTGCTGGCGCGCGGTTGGCTGAAAGGTTTGGTGCATATTACCGGCGGAGGTATTACCGATAACACGCCGAGAATTCTTCCCGCGGGCACGCAGGCGGAAGTCCGCCTGGGAAGCTGGCCGGTGCTGCCGATTTTCGAACTGATCGCCAAATGGGGCAAGGTTGCCCAGGACGACATGCTGCGGACCTTCAACATGGGTCTGGGACTGCTGCTGATCGTATCGCCACGTAATCTGCCAAAAGTCGCCGCGGCGCTGAAGAAGCGGCGGGAGAAGTTCTGGACCGTCGGCCGCATTGTCCGCGGCCGGCCAAGCGTGAAATACCTGGAAGCCTAGCGGCTTGCCAAAACAAGTCCCAAGGGTGTCATCCTGAGGAGCTCCGGCGGTCCTGAGCGCAGCAAGGGAAGGATCCCCGCATTTGCCAGGCACCAAGAACTGCCGGGATTCTTCTCCCGCAAGGCGAGATCAGAATGACAGCCCTCACGGGTCCTTGCGACATTGATTCGTGAATCCCTTTGCGAGTAGCTTCCATGAAGAAACTGGGAATCCTTCTATCCGGCCGTGGCTCAAACTTTGAGGCCATTGCTCACAACGTACAGGCGGGCAGGATTCCGGCAGAAATCGCCGTGGTGATTAGCAACAAGGAAGATGCGCTGGGCTTGGCGCGCGGCAGGCAAATGGGGCTCACGACCCGCTTCATCCCGTCAAAAGGGAAAGAACGCGAAGCGTTCGATCAGGAAGTGATGGCCGTGTTGAGAGAGTTCCAGATCGACCTGGTTTGCCTGGCAGGCTTCATGCGCATTCTGAGCCCTTACTTCATCCGGGAATTTCGTGGCCGCATTCTGAATATCCATCCGGCCCTGCTTCCCGCCTTCCCGGGCGAAGAGGCACAGAGGCGGGCGCTCGAACACGGCGTGAAATTCACCGGCTGCACCGTTCACCTCGTGGACGAAGGCGTGGACACCGGCCCCATCGTGTGCCAGGCGGTCGTGCCGGTGCTCGATGACGACACGGCGGAGGCGCTCGCGGCGCGTATCCTCAAAGAAGAGCACCGCATCTATTCCGAGGCCATCTGTCTGCTGCTGGAGGACCGCGTCCGGATCGAGGGCCGCCGGGTGCTGCACAAGCGGTGATCGCAGGGGCGTGCTTCGTTGTGACGAATGGTCGTGTGCGCCGCGCTTGGTGCTTGCCTCGATTCTTAACCTGAATCCTGCGATGTGATACACTGTAGTGTGTAATGCCATGGCTGCAAAAGTCAGAGTAAACATCACGGTGGATTCCCAGACGCTGCGGCTGGCCGACCGCCTGGCGCGTGCCCGGAAGATTTCGCGCAGTGCGGTCTTGCGGGAGGGCGTCCACGCACTTGTGGAATACCAGGCGCACCAAGCGCAAGACCGGGCGCGCCACGCGAGCCAGCGCCGCGCCTCCGAGGCGATGGACCGACTGGCGCATAAGTTCGGAGACTGGCCTGCGGAGAAAATCTTGCGAGCCGCAAGAGACCGCTGGCCGGCGCTGAAGAGGGGTTAATGGGGAACCCGCCCGCGAGCCCCCTTCTGATTCTCGACACTTCTGTCGTCCTGAAGTGGTTCTTGGAGAAAGACGAACCGGACGTCGCCCGGGCGCGTAAGCTTCGCGAGGCTTTCCTGAGCCACCGCTGCACGCTTGGCGCTCCCGACCTTTTGCTGGTCGAGGTCGCTAATGCCTTGACGGCTGGACACCGATCAAGTCCTAAACAAGTTTCGGAGGCGATCGCGGCCATCCTGGAGATCGGAATACGCTTTTTCGAACTTCAATTCCCGGCACTCGTGAAGGCGATCGGGCTAGCATCAACTTACGGGGTGACGGTTTACGATTCGTGCTTTCTCGCTGTGGCAATCGAATCGGACGGTCTTCTGGTGACGGCGGATGAAGTCTTCTTGCGCAAAGTCGGAGCTCGGGTGAACATCACGTCACTGCGCAACGTGCGCCTGCCAGACTAACCATTGGTCCATCTATGACCATCGACGAACAACTTGCTTACCTTACGAAAGGCGCGGAGGAAACCATCCGCAGGGAAGAACTCCAGGCGAAGCTGGAGCGCTCGGCGAAGACCGGCGAGCCCCTGCGCGTGAAAGCCGGCTTTGACCCCACGGCGCCGGATATTCATATCGGTCACACGGTGGTGATCCGCAAGCTGAAACACTTTCAGGACCTCGGGCACACGGTGATTTTCCTGATCGGCGACTTCACCGGCCTGATCGGCGATCCTTCCGGTCAGAATGTGACGCGCAAGCCTTTGACGCCGGAGCAGGTGGCCGCCAACGCGGAAACGTACAAGAAGCAGGTCTTCAAGATTCTCGACCCGCACAAAACCGTCGTGGACTTCAACAATCGCTGGCTGGGCAAACTCACCGGACGCGACTGGATCACGCTTTGTTCGAAGTACACCGTGGCGCGGATGCTGGAGCGCGACGACTTTGCGAATCGCCTGAAAGAGCAGCGGCCGATCTCCATGCACGAACTGCTCTACCCGCTCTCGCAGGCGTACGATTCCGTGGCGCTCGAAGCTGACGTCGAGCTCGGGGGGACCGATCAGAAATTCAATCTCCTCGTCGGCCGGGCGATTCAGCCGGAATATGGGCAGGAGCCGCAAGTTATCATGACCATGCCCATCCTCGAAGGGCTCGACGGCGTGCAGAAGATGTCGAAGTCCCTCGGCAACTACGTGGGGATCAACGAGCCACCGGCAGAAATGTTCGGGAAGCTCATGTCCATCTCGGATGAGTTGATGTGGCGGTATTACTTGCTGCTCACGGACATGGCCCCGGCGCAGATTGAAGCGCTGAGGAAGTCGGTTGCTTCCGGCAAAGATCACCCACTCGATGTGAAAAAGGCCCTGGCCCGGCGCATCATCACGGATTTTCACGGCGCGGATGCTGCGACCCAGGCGCAGAAGGATTTTGAGGCGCAGTTCCGGGACAAGCTGTTGCCCGCTGAGGTAGTGGCGCAGGCATTTACTCTTGATACGCCGACGAAGCTATTCCGTCTGCTGGCAGCGTGCGATTTCTTCCCCTCGAACGCCGAAGCCCAACGCAAGATCAAGGAGGGCGCCGTCTACATGATGGCTCCCGGTTCAGACCCGCCAAAGTGGGAGCGTCTAAAGGACCCCAACATGGAGTTCAGCTCCAGCAAGTACTCCTCTGTGATTTTCCGAATCGGCCCCCGACGTGTGTATCAAGTGACGTTCACGCCATATCCGCCAAAAGCGAAACCATAAGGTCGGCTTGCGACTTGATTTCTCTCTCACCCGCTGACATAAGCAAGAAACGGCTTTCGGTCGGTACTTTTCCTGTGCCAAAATGAGTGGCAGGCGAGTCTAATCACGAATAGGCTGCGGAGGCGGGGCTGGGACGACGTTCCTCACGCGGCGAAGATTCTGCCGGAGGAAGACTATGCCGGAGATTACCGAGTCATTCTTACACGACCAATTGCTCGCGCGGCGTCAAAAGCTGGAGTCCGCTGCGAGGTTTGCTGACTTGCAGGATGGCATCGTGCAACTGTTGAACGAAGTTGACGCCGCCCTGGCGCGCATGGAAGCTGGAACCTACGGCCTCTGCGAGACCTGCCATGAACCAGTCGAGAAAGACCGCCTGCTCGCCAACCCTTTGATCAGGTTGTGCGTTGACCACTTGAGTCCGGATCAACGCCGGGCGCTCGAGCAGGATCTCGAGCTAGCCTCGCAGCTTCAGCGCGGACTACTGCCGGAGACGAATCTGGCCTTCGGTGGCTGGGCCACGTCCTACCACTACCGACCGCTGGGTCTGGTGAGTGGCGACTACTGTGACCTCGTGGTTCGGGAGAATGGATCAAAGAACCTCTTCTTCGCCCTTGGGGATGTGGCGGGGAAGGGGGTTGCTGCCTCCTTGCTGATGTCACAACTGCACGCCATCCTTCGCACTTTGAACGCCGCGGATCTTCCCGCCCGATCGCTCGTCGAACGCGCGAGCCGCATCTTCTGCGAGACTACGATGTCCACGTTTTTTGCCACACTCATCTGTGGGCGGGCGGATTCCTCGGGTGCCATGGAGTTGTGCAATGCCGGACATTGTCCCGCGCTGGTGGTTCAGCAGGGGAAAGTCACGCGCCTGGAGGCCACCGGCGTTCCGCTCGGCATGTTCTGCGATGGACGCTACTCTACACGGCAAGTGCAACTAACTCCCGGCGAAACCCTGTTTCTGTACACGGACGGTGTCTCTGAAGCCCGGTCTCGCACGAACGAAGAATATGGCGAGAACCGCTTGGTGGATTTCCTGGCGCAGCGATCGCAATTGCCCCCGGAGCCACTGATTCGTGCTTGCCTGGATGATTTGAGCACCTTCCGTTCCGGACAGCCCCTGCTGGACGACCTTACGATCATGGCGATTCGACGCACCCATTAACAGGGGAAGCAATCGCCCTACATGCGGAGCCGTTTGTCCGGCCCGACCCGAGGGGGGGCTCCTTTCAGAATAGGCGCATGAGCTCTCGGCGTAAAATGCTCCATCTTGACTTCCTGCCGCCAATTCTGCATCCTTCCGAAGCTGACTCGTGAGAATCACCATCCTGCTGAACCCTTCCGCGAGGCATGGTAGGGCGCGGCACCTGCTCGAGGGCGCGCTGGAGGTCTTCCGCCGCCACGCCGTCGATTTTGAGGTCCGCGAAAGTCAAAGCCCGCAGCACCTGATCGAGCTGGCGCACCGGGCGCGTGAGCAAAAGCCTGACCTCATCGTCTCCGCCGGCGGCGACGGAACCCATCACTACGTCCTCAACGGACTTTTCGGGTCGGCGACTCCGCTCGGCCTAATACCGATTGGCAGGGGCAACGATTTCGCAAAGGGAATCGGCATGCCCCGCGACCCTCGCGCCGCGGCGACAGCACTTCTGAACGGTCAAGTTCGTGAAGTCGATCTGGCCCGCGTCGGGCCGGTGGTTTACGGCTGTGTGGCGGGGGTGGGATTCGACTCCACGGTCAACCGTTATGCCAACGAGCGAGTGCGTTGGCTGAGTGGGACACTTGCGTATGTCTGGTCACTCCTGTACTGCCTGAAGGATTATCGCCCGGAGCCGCTCGAGATCACCGCCGATGAAGAGTCTTTCTCCGGAGAGGTTGCGTTTGCACTGGTTGGAAATAACTCTTCTTATGGGGGCGGCATCCGGCTCGCGCCACGCGCCAAGCTTGACGACGGACTCTTGGATGTCTGCATCATACCCTCGATGGGCCGTCTCGAGCTTCTCGGCTGGATTCCCCGCGCCTACCGGGGTGAACATCTGCGTCACCCGCGAATCAGGTACTTCCAGGCGCGCAAGATCACTCTGCGCACCACCTCGCGCATGGAACTGTTCGGTGACGGCGAATTTCTGCAAGAATTACCCGCCACCATCGAAGTGGTCCCCCGCGCTCTCCGTGTCATCGTTCCCCGGTGAGGAGGGAGAACGATCGCGGGCGCCTTCGCGCCGTGGGCAGTCAACTCGAGATGCACTGCCGCCACAGGCGCTGCAGGGAACAACATCTCAAACCTGATCAGTGTTTCGGCCCGGGGATGGTGAGGTTGATGACAACGCGCATGCGCGTGTCGATGGAGCTGATCTGCCGGCCCTCGGAGGAAGAGCCTTTGAACGTTGCTTTGATCTTGTAGTCATGCGACGGCCACAGGTCGGAAAAATGATACTGACCTCCCTCTTGAGAGTAGACAGCGACTCGCTTCCCGGTCTGAACATCCGCCAGCTCGACCGTCGCACCTTCAATGCCGTTCTCCGCCTCGTCAAGCACCACGCCCGAGACGGTTCTCGTCACGGGCTTCTTCTCCTTTGCGAGCCCAGAGGCGCACAATCCCCACGCCCAGACCAAGAGCAGGGCCGTGATCGTAATTCTTCTCAGCCCTCTGCTCCCAGACTCATGCCTCGCGTGCCCAGAGCCGGGGAAAACACCTGTCGATGAAAGGTGGGAGTTCACTTTACCAGGCCTCATCTTCCTTTTCTTCGTCGGAGATTACGTCGAGTTCCACCGGGTTGGTGTTCACTACTTCCAGCTCCGCTCCGCAATCGGGGCAATCCAACTTCGCGCCTTCCTCGACGTCGTCTTCGACTTCAATCACCGCCTCGCATTCCGGGCAATGAGCCATAAAGCACCCCCGCCACAACTCTCCTTCCGTAAGACAAGAGTCTAGTCATTTCCAAAGATCATGTCCAGCGGGAGATCGATACCCACGGCACGGGGGGGTGTTCCCACGCGGCTCCTTCACCCCAGAGCTGTTTTCCTGCCCTCGTGGACCCTACCACGGTAACTTCTCACCCCAGGTGGATTCGGCGGACATGGCTTCCTGGTTTCACTTCCAACTGGCTCTTCCCAATCCTGCCTACGCCGGGATACTCTTGAACATTCTGCGAGCAGATCAGGGAATCCGCTATCTTGAGGTGAGCCATGAGAGAGGATCGCCAATTTGCCACGCTGGCCGTGCATGCCGGGGAAGCTCCTTGCCAGGTCACCGGCGCCGTCGACACGCCCATCTATCAATCCACCACGTTCGCAGCCGCGGATTCCGACGAAATGGCCGCGCTGTACTCCGGCGAGAGACCTGGGTACATGTACACGCGCTATGGGAACCCCACGATCCACGCCTTGGAGATAAAAATCGCGGCGCTCGAAGCCGGGGAAGCGGCGCTGGCCTTCGCCTCCGGCATGGCGGCAGTCTCTTCCGCCATTCTGGGATATGTGCAGACCGGTGACCACGTGGTGGCGGCGGGCGCTCTCTATGGCGCAGCCTATAACTTCCTCAACCGGAAGCTCCCGGCCATGGGCGCCTCCACAACCTTTGTTCAGTCTACACGCGCGGAAGATTTCGAGAAGGCCATTCAGCCCAGTACCCGCCTGATTTACTTTGAGTCTCCCAGCAATCCCACCCTGGAGATCCTGGATATTGCCGCGCTGGCCCGGACTGCCCGTGCGCACGGGATCCCTTCCATGATCGACAACACCTTTGCCTCACCGGCGCTGCAGCAACCCCTCAAGCTGGGTATCACCATCGTGGTCCATTCCGCGACCAAGTACCTGTGCGGACACGGGGACGCGATGGGTGGCGCCGTAATCGGGCCCAAGGACTACATCGAGCACCTCAGCCGCGACATCCTCCGCGACTTCGGCGGGATCATGAGCCCGTTCAATGCCTGGCTGATCCTGCGAGGCATTCGCACCCTTCACCTGCGCGTGCCCGCCCAATGCTCAAACGCGCAGAAGATCGCCGAATTTCTGGCCCAGCACCCTCAGGTGGAGCGCGTCCACTACCCTGGCCTGCCGAGCCATCCTGGACACGATCTGGCCAAACGGCAGATGAAAGCCTTTGGGGCCATGATAAGTTTCGAGGTCAAGGGAGGTTACGAGGGCGGGAAGCAGGTCATGGATCGAGTCAAGATCTTTGCCCGCGCCGCTAGCCTTGGCGACACCCGCTCGCTGATTGTGCACTCCGCCTCGACCAGCCATCGTGCCGTCCCGCGCGAACAGCGGCTGGCTATCGGGATCACGGATGGTTTGGTGCGCCTCTCGGTGGGAGTCGAGGCTGTTGAAGACCTGATCCACGACCTCGATCAGGCGCTGGCACTCTGATGCAAAGACCGCCAGCCCAGATGGGATTCTCACGAAGATGCCAAAGACGGGTGAAGCCTACTCCTGCCGCAGGACGGTGTTGGGATCGACCCGCGAGGCCCGTCGTGCGGGGATATACGCGCCCAGAGCCGCCATGGCCAGAAGGGCGATGGTGACCAGCGCGACGAGAGGCAGGCTGAAACCGCGCCCGTGCACCATAGCGGCGAGCGGCTTAGACGCGGCAAGACTCAGGGACAAGCCAACAATGACTCCACTGCCGGCCAAAATCATCCCCTGCCTCAGCACCATCCCGACCACGGTGGCGGGGTCCGCCCCAACCGCCATGCGGATTCCGATCTCGCGCTGCCGCAAGCTCACAGAATAGGTCATCAACCCGTAGAGCCCGACCAGCGCCAGCACCAGTCCGAGCACCCCGAGCCCGGCGATGGCTTCGACAAACAGACCGAGCGTCTTATGGGCGCGCACGTCGAAGAATTCCTCCATGGTCCGAACACCATAAATCGGCTGACGCGAGTCCAGCGATCGCACCAAGTCGCGCAGCGGCCCGCTCAATCCGGCCGAAGGCCCCTCGCTTTCGAGCATCAGGGTCATCGCTGCGGCAGGGTTCTGGGCCAGCGGCAGGTAAATGTATTCCATCGGCGGTTCGATCGTGAATACGTACTTACTCTGCTTCGCCACCCCCACGATCTCGGCGAACGGTCCTTCCGCGCTATTCAATCGCAGCCGTTTTCCGATCGCGTCTTGATTCGGATAGTACTTGTGGGCGAACTGCTCGTTGACAATCACCACGCGCTCGGAATCCGCCCGGTCGGTCGATTCAAATTCGCGGCCTTCGACCAAGGGCACGCCGAGAGTGCGGAAGTAGCCGTCGCTGACGGTGTTGGAAAACACGCTGACCGCCTCGGTCCCGGTTGGCAACTGGACACCCTCCGGGATGACCCGGATCGCAGGTGATGCCGGGACCATGGGCATGGCCTGTGCCAGAGCTGCCGACTTCAGACCCGAGAGAGTACGCGCCTGCTCCTGCAATCGCCGGTAGAATTCCTTCGTTTGCTCCGTCGAGTCCCGAGCCAGGGCGGGGTTAAAGCTGGCCATGAGGATGTGGTCCGTGCGGAAACCGGCCGGAGAGGAGAGAATGATCATCGCCCCGCGATATGCTTGGGTTGCGATCACCAGCAACAGGAGCGAACCCGCCACCTGCGCCATCACCAGCGCGTTCCTTCCCAGGAATCGGCGCCGCTTGCCGGGAGCGGCGCCTCCGGCCTTCAAAGCGGGAACCAAGTCAGTCTGGGTGCCTTGGAGCGCGGGAGCCAGTCCAAACAGGACGGCGCTCGCCACGGAAACCAGCAGCACGAACAGCAGTACGTGAGGGTCAAGTTTCACATCGATCACGAGGGGAACGTCGATCGGGATGCGGATTTGTGAAAACCAATTCGCGCCCGCCTGAGCCAGAAGGAGTCCCAACGCCCCGCCCAGGACGGCGATCACCAGGCTCTCCGTCAACAGTTGGCGGATCAGCCGCACCCGCCCCGCTCCCATGGCCAGCCGCACGGCGATCTCTCGCGCCCGGGCGGAGGCACGGCTCAGCATCAGGTTCATCACGTTCGCGCAAGCAATCAGCAGCACCACCACGGCCAGCCCCAACAGGAAAAGGACAAGCTTTACGATGGGCTTAATCATTTGGGATTGCCGGTACGTCATAACCTCCAACGAGCAGGTGCGGTTCGTCTTCGGGTATGCCTGGGCGAGCTGCTGGCCAATCACCCTGGTCTCGGCTGCGGCTTGCCTAACCCGGACCCCTGGCTTCAGTCGTCCCAGGACCGTCAGCACCTTGAGTCCGCGCATTTCGAGTTCACTCTGCTCCGACCCCTCGGCCAGCGCGCGCTCCATCGCCAGGGGGACATACAGGTCGGCGCGGATAAAGGCATCCGACCCCGTGAACGATTCCGGTGCTACCCCCACCACTGTGAAGGGGAGGCCGTTGAGGAAGATGCTTCGACCAACGACGTCAGGGTTCGAGGCAAACTCGGTTTCCCAGAGATCGTGGCCGAGCACGACCACCGCATCACGCCCCGGTACTTTGTCCTCGTCGGGACGGAAGCTCCGCCCCAGGTCCGGGCGCACGCCCAACACGTCAAAGAAATTGCCGCTCACCAGCGCCCCGAATTTCATCTGGGGTTGCGCGGCTTTATCTGGGGCGAAGCCAAACTGGAAATATTGCGAGGCGGTCAAACCCGCGAAGGAATTGCTCTTCTTCCGGAGATCCTCGAAATCCGGGTTGGACAAACCGGAGTACTGGAAGATGTTTCCGAGGCTTTCGCCGCGAAATTGCGACTGGACCACCATGATGGCGGAAGGGTTAGGCACGGCCAAGGGCCGAACTAGAACATAGTCTGCCAGACTGAAGATGGCCGTGTTGGCCCCAATCCCCAAAGCCAGCGAAACAATCGCCACCAAGGCGAACCCGGGATTGCGTTGCAGCATGCGCAAGGCGTACCGCAGGTCGTGGATCATACTATGAGCACAGGCATGTATCCTGCCAAGTGACGCTGTCTGTATATGCTTGAAAACGCTTGCTCTGCTTACAGAGGGCAGGAGGGCGGCTGTCCGCTTTTGGGACGGGGGCGTTCGGGAGCGAGACGTCCAATGGCGTATTTTAGTCCTGACTGTGGAAGGGTGGTGAAGGCTTTGCCCTTGCGACTTATCCGCATTTCCTGTCGACGAGCCAGATCCTCACAACGGCAAGCGCAGCCGCGCCTCGCATCCGGGGCGATCCTTCCGGTTTTCTAACGTAAGGCTCCCGCCGTGGGCTTCCGCGATTTGCCGGCTCAACACCAGTCCAATTCCGGAACCCGTGGGCTTGGTCGTGAAGAAGGGGACAAAGAGGTTGGAAGTGTTCGACAGCCCTGGACCCTCGTCCTGGATGCGAACCTCCCACTGACCGCCAAGGCGAGTCCAGCCCACGCGAACTCCTCCCCCCGTTTCGAGCGCCGCATCCACTGCGTTGCGGAGCAAGTTGATAAGGAGCTGCTCCACCTGGTCGGGGTCCGCGTGCACGGTCAGTTCGGGGCCGGGGACCAGAGTGATCCCCGTTCGCCGTTCGAGTCCGACGACTCGACGCACCAGCGCGCCCGCTTCCACCGGCTGCAGTTTCGGGGTCGGCAGACGAGCGAGCCGGGCATAAGCTTCCATGAAGCGGCTCAACGCCGCCGCACGCGCCTCGATCACCTCCAGGCCGCGACGCATGTCGTCTTCCCAGTCTGCAGGCCGGGGCTGGCGGGCCAGCATACTTTCCAGCGTATCGGCCATGGACTTGATGGGAGCTAGAGAATTATTGAGCTCGTGGCCGAGCACGCGGATCAGTCGCTGCCACGCCTGTCGCTCTTCTTCGCGCAAGGGACGGCTCAAGTCCGCCAAGACCACGAGCTGATGAGGTTTCCCACTCTCCCGGAAGGTGCTGCGGCGCATGCCCCAGCGTCCTGCTCCGCCCGGAAAGGAGATCGTCAGGGTCCGAGCGGGCTCTCCTTCCAGGCAATCCGCCAATCCCAGTTCCGCCGCGGTCCGTCCCAGAACGCGCTCGCTGGGTTGACCCAAAAGCCGCTCACCCGCGCGATTCATCAGGCGCAGAACCTGCTCGCTATCGAAGGTGAAGACGGCGACGTCGATTTCCTCCATTACCTTGCGCAATAAGGCAGTCGCTTCCAGCGCTCCCAGCCGGCGTCCGCGTAGCGCCTCGCCTAGAGCGTTCACTTCCAGCATCACTTCTCCCAGCGCGTCATCGGAGCGCGCGCCGCGAGCGCGAATGGAGTAATCCTCTTCGCGCAAAGCCGCCAGAAGATTGGAAAGCGTCTGGAGGGGATAAACCAGGCGAGAACGGAGGGAAAACGCCGCGCCGAGCCAAAACACCACCAAGCATGCCGTCAGCGTCCAACGCGTTCGGGTCGTGTAGTCCCCTAACCACAGGAGAAGGACCGACACCAGCACGGCGGGCAGGCCCGCGAACAAGGCACAGGACAGGAGCCGGACTTCGAAGCGCGTCCGGCGACTGCGACGAGGGGAGCGCCGTGGAGTGGACCTGCTGCTGGTCACTACAGGATCATCAGCCATCCGGTTTTCACCCCGATCCCGAAGCGGGAACCTGCATTGGGGTCTTACACCCAGCGTTTCTAAAAAGGTCCGAGCGTGTCGCGCCGAACAGCTTCAGCATGAGGGGGATGGGGTATTCATAACATAACCAACGAATTACACGGGATTCGGACCCGCGACCTCGGGATCGGGGTTCACAAACTGTATTTCTTGAGCCGGCGATAGAGTGCACTTCGGCTCAGCCCCAGAGCCTCCGCCGCCGCACTCACGTTCCCCTCGTATCGAGCCAGGGCTTTCTTGATCAGGAGACATTCTACGTCTTCCAGGCTCATCTCTTCGAGGCGGCCAACCCCCTCGCGTCCCGCCCGCAAGCCCAGGTCGCTGGAACGCACCGCGTCGCCTTGCGCCATCAGGACGGCGCGTTCCACGGCGTGTTCCAATTCGCGAACATTGCCGGGCCAGGAATAATCCAGCAAAGTCTGCATCGCCGCGCTCTCGAAGCCGACCAGGTGCTTTCGGTAGCGCTGCGAGAACTGGCGGAGGAAATAGTTCGCCAGCAGCGGCAGGTCTTCGCGCCGCTCCCGCAGAGCTGGCAGACGAATCTCGATGGTATTCAGCCGGAAGAGGAGGTCCTCCCGGAATCGCCCGGCCTGGATCTCCTGGGAGACGTCGGCATTGGTCGCCGACAAAACGCGCACATCCACGCGCCGCGTTTTCGAAGACCCCACGCGCTCCAGTTCACCGGTTTCGAGAACCCGCAGGAGCTTGGCTTGCAGATTCGGCGGGACGTTGGCAATCTCGTCGAGGAAGAGGGTTCCTCCCTCGGCAAGTTCGAACCGGCCCACCCGATCCGTCTTGGCATCGGTGAAGGCGCCCTTGACGTGGCCGAACAACTCACTTTCGAAGACCCCTTCGGAAAGCCCGCCGGCATTCACCGTGACCATGGGCCGCGAGGCGCGTTCCGAGAGGGCGTGGAGACTTCGCGCCACTACTTCCTTGCCCGTCCCATGTTCGCCCGTAATCAACACATTCGCATCGGAGGGACCGACGCGCGCGAGCAAGTCCAGCACGGGTCGCATGGCCGGCGATTCCGCGATCAGGGTGGGCCGGCCTTCTGCCCGCAGAAGGCGATTTTCTGCCTCCAGGCGCTGCCCCTCCCGCAGCGCGTGGCTCAACTCGATCTGTGTGCGGACTATCGCCAGGAGACGGGCATTGTCCCAGGGTTTCTGGACGAAATCCCGGGCGCCCCGCCGCATCGCCTCGACGGCGAGACTCACGCTCCCCCAGGCGGTCATGACCACCACGGGAAGTGTGCTGTCCATCGCCTGCAAGCGCGAGAGGATATCCAAACCCTCCTGGCCGGAGGTGGTGTCGCGCGCGAAGTTGAGGTCCGTAAGGACCAAGTCAAAGTCCTTGGACTCCACGGCCGTCATGATGCCCCCGGGTGAGGTGGCGGATTCCGTTTGATAGCCCTCCGCCTTCAGCAGCAAACGAAGGGCTTCCAGGACGTCCGCCTGGTCGTCAGCGATCAGGATTCTTTTGCTCTGAGAGGTGTTCATGTTCGCTTGGGCCGGACTCCATCATAGCGCGGTTCTTGCCAAGTGTTAGGTGAATGAAGAATCGAGTGATCCGGTGGTCTGGTGATCGGGCGAACAAAAAGCATATTTCACAGCGCTGGTTTTCTGTTCGCCCGATCATCGGATCTCCCGATCACCAGATGACTCAATGGCCCGATGATTCAATCACTCAATGATTCAGTTCCCCGCGATCCACCCGTCCTGCAGCTTGATGATGCGGTGACCGTAAGCGGCGTTCGCCTCCGAGTGGGTCACCTGGACGATGGTGGTCCCTTCGTTGTTCAGCTTCTTGAACAACTCCATGATCTCTTTTCCCTGGCCCGAATGCAGATTGCCCGTGGGCTCATCGGCAAGAATCAGCTTGGGGCTGGCGATCACGGCGCGTGCCACGGCGACCAACTGTTGCTGCCCGCCGGAAAGCTGGCTGGGAAATAGATCCTTCTTGCCGACGATCTGAAACCTGTCGAGGGTATCGGCGACCAAAGCCTTCCTCTCAGCGAGTTTCACGTCACGATAGGAAAGAGGAATATCCAGATTCTCCGCAACCGTCAGGTTGTCCAGCAGGTGATATTGCTGAAAGACAAAACCGACGTAGCGCTTGTTCAGTTCCATGCGTCTCTTGGGATCGAGCTTGTGGACAGGCTGTTCGAAGAAGAAGAATTCTCCCTCCCAACCGGCATCGAGCATTCCCAAGATGCTGAGCAGCGTTGACTTACCCGCCCCCGACGGCCCCATGATGGTTACGAATTCACCCTCCGGGATGTCCAAAGCGATACGCCGCAGCACGTAATAGCGGCCTCCCGCCAAGGGATAGTACCGGTCTAGATTGTGTAGTTTGATCATAGCGTTGTCCCTAAATTGGGCGATTGAGTGATTTGGCGATTGAGTGATTGAGAATCGCCAAGATTTTGGGCAATCGCTCGATCACACAATCACCGGATCACCCGATTACGTCATTCGTATCTGAGCGCCACCATGGGATCGACCTTCGCCGCCCGGCGCGCGGGGAAGTAAATGGACAAGGCTGCCACAAGCCCGAGCAGACAGACCGATGCAATGAAGACCAACGGGTCGTGTGCCTTGACTTCAAATAGCTGGCTCTCAAGGAGGCGCGCCAATGCGAGCGCGGCGGCCAACCCGACCACGATGCCTATGATTGACGGTTTCATCCCTCCTATTAGAACCAGTCGCATGATGTCACGGCGTTGCGCCCCAAGAGCGGTGCAAATGCAGAGCTCGCGGGTTCGCTGACCAATCGCGCAGGACATCATGCCGTAGATACCGACGCTCGCGAGGCTTATTGCGACCGTGGCAAACAAGCCCAATAGGATCAGCGTCGTGCGTCTAGGTGCCAGCGAGTTGCGGACGGCCTGTTCGAGCGTTCGAACGTTGGCGATGGGTTGATCGGGATCGGCTTCGAGGATGGTTTTCCTTACCGCCTTAACGAGAGCTAACGCCGGTTGCGCAGTTCGAATGATCATGCTCGTTGACATGGGGGAGTAGGATTGAGGACCATAAACTGTCGGACGTGGGTCACGGTCCAGGAAGAATTGACGGACTGGGGCGACAATTCCCACGATTTCCCAGGACTCATCCAGAAAACTCAGATGCTGACCGATGGGATCCTCGTCGGGATAAAGGTCGCGTACGACACTTTCATCGACCACAAGCACTCGAGACGCCTTCGCGTGGTTATCCGATTCACTGATGGCACGCCCGCGCAGAAGCGGCATCCCCATCGCTGAAAAATAGTCGCCACTCACAAAGTTGCAGGCAACAATATAGTCCGTACGCGGAGGCTTATCCGCCCGGCCTGCGAACTCAGTCCGTCCATCATTGCTAAGCGGCAATGCAGAAGTGGCACCCACGGATTCAACGCCAGGCAGAGCAGCGACACGCGCATTCAGGTCCTTGATGAACCGCAGCCGGTCCTCACCCTTGGGGTACTTGGCGTCAGGAAATGACAGATCGAACGCCAACGTTTGCCTCGGATTGAAACCGGGATTCGTCTCAAGCAACAAAACGAAGCTGCGCAGAAACAAACCCACCCCAACAAGCAACATCAGTGTGAACGCGAATTCTGATACCACCAGGAATGACTGTGATCGCCTCTTTGACCTAGACGCCGATGCCCGTTCGGTTTCCTTCAGGGCGTGATTCAAATCTGGTTTACTCGTGCGCCATGCTGGGAGGATTCCAAACAGAAGTCCGCAGCCACAGGCGACACCGATCGAAAACACAAGGACGTTGATGTCCAACTTGGGTTGCAGAACCTGGGGAAGCAGGCCGGCAAACATGCTGGTCAGCAGTTTGACACCGAATAGGGCAAACAGCAGACCCACCGCGCATCCCGCCACGGCGAGAAGGAGACTCTCGACGAGTATTTGACGGACAATCCGCCATGAGTCGGCACCGAGAGCAGCGCGAATGGCCATTTCTCTGGATCGGGCGTTACCACGAGCCAGCAGCAGATTGGAGACATTCGCGCAGGCGATCAACAATACCAATGCCACGGCCCCCAACAAAACGACGAGGATCGGACGGGTGTCCCCTGCGTAAACCTCCTGCATGGGGACAACCGCGACGCTCCAGTCTGTCTTGAACGACGGATATTCCGCTGTAAGTCGCTGTTTGATTCCCCGCAGTTCCGCCTGCACCTCGGATACAGTGACGCCCGGCAAAACGCGCCCTATCACTTGCCTCCAGTGACCGGCGCGCTCCCAATTCGCTCCGGCAGCATCAATAACATCAGGCACCAGAAACATGGCATCGTCCTGCAAAAGAACGTTGGGAGGAAGCACACCGATAACTGTATAGGGAATCTGGTCGAGTGAGACGGTCCTGGCGACAACGCCCGCGTCTCCGCCGAAGCGACCCTGCCACAATTGGTGCGTCAATACGATGACACGATTGTTGCCGCCCACAGCATCTTCCCCAGCAACAAAGCCGCGACCGACGGTCGGAGTGACACCCAGAGCCGAAAGAAATTCAGAGGAGACCTTCAAACCGGAGACGCGTTCCGGCATTCTACCTCCGGTGAGATTCAAACGCGTCTCTTCATAGACGGCGAGATGGGCAAATTTGGAGCTCTGTCCATGCCAGTCTTTGAAGGCGCCTCCGGAGACCGAATTACGGTCGAAACCCGGCAGGGTTTCATATATCCGCACAAGCTGTTGCGAATCAGGATAGGGCAGCGGCTTAATCAGAACTGAATTGACCACGCTGAAGATCGCCGTGTTAGCCCCGATGCCCAGCGCCAAGGTAATAATCGCCACGGCCGTGAAGCCGGGATTCTTGGCCAGCATCCGTAGGCCGTATTTGATGTCCTGGAACAGAGCACTCATTCGTATCCTCGGCTTTGAGCACCGAACTTTCAGCACTCAGCAATCAGCGTTCAGCTTTCAGCTACTGCCCCAACCACCCCGCCTCCGATTTCTGGAGTCCGATGGACTCCATCGGAGTCCAGCAATCGGACCTGCGGGCTCCCCTCCCGCCGCGGCGGGAGGGGACTCAGGGGTGGTGCTGACCGCTGATGGCTGATTGCTGAGAGCTGGACCCCTGCTCACCCGATCACTGGGTCTGCCGATCATCCGATTCCTCACGCCTGGGTTTCTTCCACAATCTGTCCGTCGAAGAGGTGGACGGTCCGCTCCGCGAAATTCGCATAGCGGGGATCGTGCGTCACCATGCAGATGGTGGCGCCTTCCCGGTGCAGGTCGCGAAGCAAATCCATCACGGCTTCGCCATTCTTGGAGTCCAGGTTTCCGGTAGGCTCATCCGCCAGCATGATGGACGGCTTCCCCACCAGAGCCCGGGCCACCGCCACGCGCTGCTGTTGGCCCCCGGAAAGCTGCGCCGGATAGTGCTTCATGCGATGCGACATCCCCACGCGCTCGAGCGCCTCCTGAACGCGCTCGCGGCGTTCCGGGCCCGACATGCCGCGATAGGTCAGGGGCAATTCTGCATTCTCGTAGACCGTGAGGTCACCGATCAGATTGAAGGCCTGAAAGATGAATCCGATCTCCCGGTTCCGGATGCGGGTTCGCTGTGAGATCGAAAGGTCTTCGACCGCGGCACTATTCAGCATGTACTTCCCATCCGTCGGCGAGTCGAGCAGGCCGAGGATGGAAAGCAGGGTAGACTTGCCGCAGCCCGACGGGCCGGAGATGGAAACGTACTCGCCGCGCTTGATCTCGAGATAAATTCCGGAAAGGGCGTGCGTCTCCACTTCGTCCGTAAAGAAAACCTTGGTGACACCCTCCAAGTGGATGAGTGTATGCCCTGACCCGTTCGACTTCGATTTCACGTTGCTCTGCGTCTGATCCGTCGATTCTGCCGTTGGTTCCATAATGTTCTCCTCAGTTCAAGTCGCTAGTGGTTGGTGGTCAGTGGCTAGAGGCCACCCGCACCACCACCCTTCGGCGCAAGGACCCGAGCATCTTCTGCAGCTCGACGATCATTGCGGCACTCTGGTGTGCCGAGGAGTGTTGGCAGTATCCCAACTCGACCGCAAGCGTTAGCTGCGTGTCCAGTTCCGCCAACGAGCCCTCGGCATGAGACGGAAATTGAACGAATTCTTTTCTCCCTTGCCGTGCCTGGCCCTCGGGAATATCGGACGGGACCGAAACGGCGGCTCGCCGCATCTGGGCAATCAAGCCGAACTTTTCATCATCGGGGAAGGCACGCGTCATAAAGTAGACCTGCTTCGCCAAGGCCATATCCTTTTGCCATACTAGGAGATCCCGGTAGCTCTTGATCCCACCTTCTCCACTCACAGCGGTTCTCCAGAAACTGCGCGCTGTTGCTACCCGCTACCCACTGGGTACTAGCCACTAACCACTAACCAGTGCTTTACTCATAGCGCAAGGCCACCATGGGATCGACCTTCGTCGCCCGTCGCGCGGGGATGTAGCACGCTGCAAGAGACACCAGTACCAAGAGAGCCGCAACTCCGGCAAGGGTGAGCGGGTCGTGGGCGCTGACCCCGAAGAGCATATTCGCCATCAGGCGCGTCAGCCCGAAGGCGGCCACCAGGCCGATGGCAACACCCACGAGCGCCATGCTCGCCCCTTCAGCAAGAACCATCCGCCGCACATCCCGCCGCTCAGCGCCGAGCGCCATGCGCACTCCAATTTCATGCGTCCGCTGGCCAGCAAGACAGGAAATCACCCCATAGATTCCGACGCAGGACATGACGAGCGCAAGCCCGGCGAAAATTCCTAGGAGGACCATCGAGAAGCGCCGCGCCGCGAGCGAGCCGGAAATGATCTCTTCAAACGTCTGGATGTTGTACATCACCTGCTGGCTGCTGATCTGGTTCAGGGTTTGGCGGATCGAGCCGACTTGAGCGAGCGGCGAGCCCGCGGTTCGGACCACGATTCCCGTGTGGCCGGCCATTAAGGGGATAAACGGGTCCGGGATTTGCATCATTTGTAAATAGCATTGCGCCTGGAGGGACGAGGTCGCGTCCGTGTCAAGACCCCATTGCTTGACATGCCCAACCACGCCGACGATCTCAGCCGTGGCGTTCAAGATATCGAAGTTGATACGCTTGCCGATAGGATCTTGATTGCCGAAATAGAGCTTTGCAAAGCGCTCGTCGATGACGGTGACGAGCGGGGTATGTTCTTTATCCTCGGATGAGAGGAAACGGCCGCGCAGGAGGGGAATCCCCATCGCCTTCAAATAATTGGGCTGCACAATGTAGAAGAGCGTCTGCTTCATTTCCGCCTGACTTGGGGGCTTGGGTTGGCCTTCCAGCCAGAACGGCACCTCGGAATCGCCGGACATGGGCATGGCTGCGGTTGTTAGCGAGGCGGATTGAACGCCGGGGACCGTAGCGACCTGATCTTGAATCCGGCGCCAGGCGGCTCGAGCAGAATCTGGGTTTGAGCTGGCCGCCGGGGGAAGCGACACCCGGAAGGTCACCACGTGGTGGGGATCGAAACCGGGATCAACGCTCCAGAGCTTGGCCAGGCTGCGAATCATGAGTCCGGCACCGGCCAGCAGGACGAGCGCGAGCGCCATCTCCGCGACCACGAAAACTCTCTGGGCGCTATGCCGGGCGCCGCTCGACCCGCGTCCGCCTTCTTTGAGGGTTTCATGGAGATCGGCCTGCGAAGTTTTGAGTCCCGGCACCAAACCGAACAAGATTCCTGCCAGGAAGGAAGTTGCAAGCGTAAACAACAACACCCGCCCGTCAAGATGAACTTCCTCGGCTCGCGGCAACGCCTCCGGCAGCACGCGCAGGGCTGCCCTCATTCCCCAGGAGGCGATCAGTAAGCCAAGGCCACCCCCGGCCAGGGCCAGCAGGACGCTTTCAGTCAGAAGCTGCCGGACGACGCGGGCCCGGTTCGCCCCCAACGCGGTGCGGATGGCAAACTCATGGGTGCGAGCCGTCGAGCGCGCCAGCAAGAGATTTGCGACGTTCACGCAAGCAATCAGGAGAACAAAACCTACGGCGGCCAGCAAGACCAGCAGAAACGGCTGGGTGTCGCCCACAACGTTCTGTTTCAGCGGGACCAGCGTGATCCCTGTGCCTCTGTTGGCCTCGGGATACTCCTCGGCCAGGTGCCGCCCGAGCGCGTCCATGTCGGCATTCGCCTGCTCGAAGGTGACGCCGGGCTTGAGCCTCCCGACCGCATTCATGCCCATGCCGGTTCTGCGGTCGCGAAAAGTGGGGTCGTTCCACTGGCCGATCGGGACGTACACGTCACCCAGATGGAAGTTGTTGCCGCTGTAATGGAAATCGGCCGGGATCACGCCGACGATCGTGTACGCCGTCCCATTCAGCGTGAGTGTCTTGCCCACCGCGTCCGGCGCAGCTCCGAACTTGCGTTTCCAAAATCCGTCGCTGATCAGCACCACCGGCGCCGCGCCTATTTGGTCCTCTTCGGGGAGAAATGTCCTGCCGATAGCCGGCCGCACACCGAGCAGCGGGAAGAAACTCGCCGAGATCATCTCCGCTGGCAGGCGCTCGGGCTCACCGATCCCGGTCAGGTCAAAGCTGTCTGTCCGATAGCCGGCGAGGGCGGAAAAGGAACGATTCTCGCGCACCCAGTCGAGGAAGTTGGGGTAGGAAATGGACCACCACGGGGAATCTGGCGTCCGCGAGTAGAGCGCCACGAGGCGTTCGGGCTCCGCGTAGCGTAGCGGATTGAGCAGTACTCCGTTCACCACGGAGAAGATCGCGGTGTTCGCGCCGATCCCGAGCGCCAAGGTAATAATCGCCACCGCCGTGAAGCCGGGGTTCTTCGCGAGCATCCGCAGGCCGTATTTCAAGTCCTGGAACAGAGCACTCATTCGTATCCTCGGTTTCCAGCAATCAGCAGTCAGCTTTCAGCTACTGCCCCAACCACCCCGCCTCCGACTTCTGGAGTCCGATGGTCCGATCCAGATCGGACCAGCAATCGGACCTGCGGGCTCCCCTCCTTAGCAGGGAGGGGACTCAGGGGTGGTGCTGATCGCTGACCGCTGATAGCTTTACTCATATCTCAGCGCCACCATGGGATCGACCTTGGTCGCCCGCCGCGCGGGGATGTAGCAGGCAACGAGTGACACCAGGCATAGCAACAACGCCACCGCCGCATAGGTCAGTACGTCAGTGGTTGTAACGCCGAAGAGTGCACTTTCCAGATAGCGTGTCAGCGCGACTGACACCGCAATGCCCACAGCGAGGCCGGTCAGTGTCAGAAGTAGACCCTGGCCCAGCACCAGCCGGAAAACGTCAGCTCGCTGAGCTCCGACCGCCATGCGAATCGCAATCTCATGTGTGCGCTGCCGCGTCGAGTAAGCGATCACTCCGTAGATACCCACTGCCGCGAGGATTAGGGCGAGTAATCCAAAGGCGCCCGCGAAGGTTCCCGCGACCCGTTCGAAGATGCTCCCCAACCGCATGCTCGACTTGAGGGTCGTCACGCCGAACACGGGCAAATCGGCGTTGAGCTCATGGACAGTTCTTTCGACCGCCGGGGCGTAAGCCTGCGGATCACCTGACACCCGCGCGTGAATCATCACTAGGTCGCGGTAGCGCTGGTAAAGCGGCTGGAAGAAGACGGGCTCCGGGGCATAAACCAAGCGGCGGTACTTGCCATTTCGAGCCACGCCCACGACGGTGAACCACTGCCCGTATACGCTAACCCTCTTGCCAAGCCCGTCCTGACCCGGCCAGTACCGATTGACAAACTCCTGATTGACGATCGTGACCCGCTGTGACTTCTCGGCGTCCTGCTCGGTAAATTCACGCCCGGCCACGAGGCGAGTTCGCATGGTCCGAAAGTAGTTCGGACCCACGATGGCACGGCTGACTTCCATCGATTCGTGGGGCTGGGGAACGTAACCATCGGGACTGACGAAATCGCTGTGAAGGGTGAAACTGAGCGGCGAGAAATCCGCCAGAGTCGCCGACTCAACCCCTGGCAGGGCTGCGAGCTTCGAAAGCAGTTGCCGGTCGAACGCAATGCCTTGTGCTTCGGAATAGCCCATGGGCCCGAGCTCGTAGGAAGCCAGCAGCACGTGGTTGGGATCGAAACCGGGATCTAACCGCTGGGCGTTCTGCAAGCTGCGGATGAACAGACCGGCGCAAATCAGCAGGAGCAGCGAGAGGGAGATTTGCGCCACCACCAACGCGCTCGAGAGCCGCGACTTGTGGAGTCCCGCCGTCATGCTGCCAGCTTCCTCCTTCAGAACTGCGATGGGGGTGAGGCTGGACGTGCGCAGCGCCGGAAGCACGCCGAAAAGCGCGGCGGTAACAATCGAGATGAGCAGGGTCGCCAGGAGCACGCCGCGGTCGATGTGGCCATTGAGCGTGAGCGGCAAACTCGTCGTGGGGGGAAAGAAGGCGGCAAACGTCCCGGCCGTCCAGGTGGTGAGCGTCAGGGCGAGCGCGCCGCCGACTAGAGCCAACAGGAGGGTTTCCACCAGGAGCTGGCGGATCAGCCGCCAGCGGCTGGCGCCCATGGACAGGCGCAGAGCAATCTCACGCCGCCGGGTCACGGAGCGTACCAGCAACAGATTGGCAACGTTGGCGCAGGCCAGCAAAAGCAACACGGCCGCCAACGCCAGCAACATGGGCAGTGTCTTGTACAAATAAACGTTGGCTCCGAAAGGCGAGCGCCAGAGAGGATCGAGCGTAATCTGGCTGGGGCCGCGATCGACGTTGCGAGAAGTCTCGATAATCTGCTGCATCAGGAGGTTCAGTTCCCCCTCGGCTTGCCGGCGATCTACTCTGGGCTTCAGCCGGGCGAGCACGTTCAGCCAGAAGCTACCGCGATCCTCAAGGCGATTCGAGCTCCAAACGAGCCGGTCCATCACGAGAGGAATCCACACGTCTGTACGCAGCCCGGTCTTGCATCCCTGAAATTCCGGAGGAGCAACCCCGACAATCGTGTATTGATGAAGGTTGATCTGAATGCTCCGGCCGATGATGGATCCGTCGGAGCCGAAGCGCGTCCGCCACAGGCCCTCGCTGATCACAACCACCGGCGATCCCCCGCGGTTCTGTTCTTCCGCCGGCAGGAAACCACGACCGAGGATGGGACGCACGCCGAGCACATCGAAGTAATTAGCAGAGGTCAGAGCCCCATAGATGCGCTCCGGCTTGTCGGTGCCGGTAAGGGACATGAAGTCGTCGTGGTACGCCAGGAGGCCGGAGAGGCTCTGGGTGTGGTCACGGAGATCCAGGTAATCAAGATAAGAGAAAGGGGGAGTGGGGTGTTCACTACGTTCTCCCCTCATGACCGTAACCAAGTCGCTGGTGCCGGCGACTCCAGGAATAGGGTTTAGCAGGGTGGAGTTGATCCAACTGAAGATGGTGGCGTTGGCGCCAATGCCCAGGGCCAGCGTTACCGCCGCCACGGCCGTGAAGCCGGGATTCTTCGCCAGCATCCGCAGGCCGTATTTCAAGTCCTGGAACAGAGCACTCATTCGTATCCTCAGTTTTGAGCCATCAGCATTCAGCGATCAGCAGTCAGCGTTCAGCTTTCAGCTACTGCCCCAACCACCCCGCCTCCGATTTCTGGAGTCCGATGGACTCCATCGTAGTCCAGCAATCGGACCTGCGGGCTCCCCTCCTTAGCAAGCAGGGGAATCACGGGTGGTGCTGACCGCTGATAGCTTTACTCATATCTCAGCGCCACCATCGGATCGGCCTTCGCCGCGCGCCGGGCGGGAAGCAAGCAGGCCAGGAAAGCCACCAGCAGAAACATGCCCGTGCTGCCGACGTACGTGATCAGGTCGCTCCCGGTGATCCCGAAAAGACTGCTTTGCAGGAGCCGTCCGACTCCCCAGGCCCCGGCCAATCCCAACAGGATCCCCGGCAGGACAAGCCTGAATCCCCGCCACAAGACGGCTTGCAGGATTTTCGCCCTGGACGCGCCGAGCGCCATGCGGATGCCCATCTCGCGCGTGCGGCGACTGACGATGAACGCGAGCACTCCGTAGATGCCTACCAAGGCCAGCAGCAGGGCAGTGCCAGCAAAAAAGGTGAACAGGTTCATGTTGAAACGGCGGCCGGAGAGGGTGCCGGCGATGCGGGCCGTCATGGGCTGCACATCGGAGATCGGCTGATCACCGATGACTGGCAGGAGGGTCGTGCGCATGGAGGCCACGAGGCTGGCGGGATCCATGCGGGTATGTATTGCCAAGTACATGTCCGTCGGCACGGGAAACTGATGCACCGACAAGTAGAATTCGGGATTCTCACCTCGATCCAGCCCATACTGAGTCGTGTTGCCTACAACGCCGACGATCTGCACGAAGAGACGCGGTTCGTTCGGAGGAGTCCTGGGACGGAACCGTTTGCCGACGGGATCTTCACCCGGCCAGTACTGTGCGGCCATGCGCTGACTGATGACTCCATCGAAAGGCAGGTCTTTGAAGATGGTGTAGTAGCCTTGCCGCTTGATATCGAAGCCGGGGGGAACGACGGGTTGGGGTTCCCGGCCATTCAGCAACCGGCCGCGCACGAGAGGAATGCCCATGGCGCGAAAATAGCCCGCGCTCACAATATGTAAACTTACGTCAGAAACATTGGCTGGTGCCGGCTCCGGCCGCCCTTCAGGATAAATGGGCAGACTAGAGTTCGTTCCGCTAAAAGGAAGCGTCGTGATGACGGCACATGCGTCCACTTCAGGCCGGTTGCCGACAGTCTCGAGAATCCGTTCGTAGTAGGCCGCGAAACTGAACGGAGCGCGCAGGAACTGGTCCAGGGACGGTGAGGGCAGTCTCAGTGCGAGGACGCGCTCCGGCTGGAAACCGGGGTCGACCTGCGTCAGCCGCCCCAGACTGCGGATCATCAGACCTGCGCCCACAAGCAGCGTGAACGCGAGGGCCACTTGGCTCACGACCAGCAGATCCCCGGCACGAAACCTGCCACCCGGCGTGCGCGCGACGCGCTCAGTGCCTTTCAGGGCGTCGATGGGATTGGCGTGGGACAACCGCCAGGCCGGAGCGAGACCGAAACCGATGCCGGTGGCTAGGGTGACGGAGACGACAAACAGCAGGACGCGCAAGTCGAGACCAGGGCTGATGCCTGCCACTTGCTGCATCCCGAGCGGAACCAAGCGGAAAACCAAGTCATAGATCCACAGGCCAAACAGCCCACCAACCGCTCCCCCGCCGATCGCCAGCAGGAGACTCTCGGCCAGCAACTGGCGCATCAACTGGAGGCGTGAAGCGCCCAGGCCGACGCGGATGGCCATCTCACGCTGGCGGCCGGCGGAGCGGGCCAAGAGCATGTTGGCCAGATTGACGCAGGCGATCAGCAGGATGGTGCCCACTGCGCCGAGCAGCAGGAAGAGCTGCGTGCGCACCGGGCCCGCGATGTGTTCGCGCAGGGGCATGACGTTCGCCACGATGCCGGCGTTGGCTTCGGGATACTGTCTCTGGAGTCGCCGTGCGATCGTGTCCATCTGCGTCCGCGCGGTTTCCAGTGTCACGCTGGGCTTCAGGCGCCCGATCACGAAAGTACTTGCGCGGGTCATCCGGGCTGTCATGCCCATCTGCTCCGCATACGGCGCCAGAGGCAGGCACACGTCGGCCGGCTGGATGAACCTGAAAGCCGCGGGTAGGATGCCGGCCACGGTGACCGATTGCCCCTCCAGCGAAATCGCCCGGCCCACCAGATCCGGATCAGCGGCAAAGTACTTCTGCCAGGCGGTGTACGAAATCCAGGCGACCGGGGCGGCCCCAGCCTGGTCGTCTTTGGCAATCATACCCCGGCCCTGGACGATGCGGACTCCCAGTGCGGCGAAGAAGCCGTGCGAGACCATCAGGGTGGGAATCCGCTCCACGCTGTCAACCGTTCTTAACATTCCGCTGTCAATTTGGTAGATGGACAGTTCAGAGAAGACATTCTGCTGGGCACGCCAGTCGAGGAAGTTGGGATACGAGACCGATCCATCGCGGGAGAAAGTGCTGTTGCGCTCTGTGATCCAGAGCAAACGGTCGGGATCGGGATAAGGCAGCGCGCGCAGGAATGTGGTGTTAACCACATTGAAGATCGCGGTGTTGGCGCCGATACCGAGCGCGAGCGTCAGCACCGCCACCGCCGTGAACCCCGGGTTCTTCGCCAACATCCGAAGGCCGTAACGCAAGTCTTGGAGCAGTGTGCTCATCGTCTATCTCAAATCGGGCCATCGGGAGATCGGGTGATCCGGTGAACGAGAAATCGGGTCACCGGCGCTTGCGCTCATCGGGTGATCAAGTGACCGGGAGATGGGACGACAGTTCTATTCTTTGTTCACCCGATCAACCGATCACCAGATCCCCCGATCTCCCGATGGCTTCATTCCAGCCGCACACGGTTGAAGGCGTCCCATGCGGACATATCCGAAAGGACGACTTTGTCACCGGGCTGCAATCCGCCCAGAATCTCGACAGAATTCACCGAGGCCCGGCCCAGCTTCACCTGCACGCGGCTGGCGCCCTTGCCGTCCTCGTCGAGCTTGAAGATACCCACCGTGCTGTTGGGCTGGCCGAAGGCGGGGCGACCGACGTAGACAACGTCGGCAAGGTTCTCGAGTTCAATGGTGCCTTCCACACTCAGGTCGGGGCGCGCACCTTTGGGAAGCGGGCCATCCAGTTTAACGTCCACGGTCACCGTTCCGTTTTGCACCGCGGGGTCAACCCGCATGACGTGGCCGGGGATAACGCCATTGCGCGTATCGATGGAAGCCGATTGCCCGATTTGCACGTCCTTGGCCTGGGTCTCAGGAATCTTGAGCTGCGCCTTGAGCTTGGCGGGCTGCACGACCTTGGCCAGAATCGTGCCGGCCGTGACGCGCTGACCGACTTCCACGGAAAGCTCCTGCAAGACGCCATCGGCGCCGGCACGCACGCGCAAGGAATCAAGCTGGGCTTTCTTCAGTTCGTACAGGGCGCGCAACTGCTCGACGCGCGCCTGCTGGGCATCCAGTTGAGCCTTTACAGAAGCTGCGCTCACGGCGAGGCGCTGCTTTTCAATCTCGTTGCGCGTGGCGAGTGCTTCCGATTTGGCGCGCGTAACCTTGGCGTTCAACTCCGCGCCCAATCCGAGCTTGGCGAGTTCCGCGTCCTTCTCAGCATTCAGGTTGGCTTCCGTGTAGTCCGATTGCACCGTCGCCGCCGCGGCTTTCTGGTCGAGGAGCTGGCTATCGAGCTGCGCCTTCAGGCTCTTGTGCTGTGCCTCGGCGGCTTTCAGTTGCCATTCGGCATCCAGAGTGGCTTGTTCCTGCTCGGGGTTGGCCAACTCCATGATCACGGTGTCGGCTTTAACCAGAGTGCCGGCGAGGATGAACCTTCGCACCACACGCCCGTCGGTGGTGGCCGGGATCCAGAGGATTTCTTCGGGGACGAGACTGCCCAGACCACGAACTTGCAAGAGCATGGGACCGCGCTTCACCGTGTCGACCCACACGGTGGCTTTGTCCACGCTCGGCGCGGCGGGTTTGAGCCGAGAAAGACCGAGGCTGACTGAGCCGATCGCCAGCAGGCCGACGACAAGATAAATCAGACGACGTATGCGCCGTTTGCGGATTGCGGACTCACGTGGGATATCCATTTGAATCTCCGGGATAAATTAAGCACGGAGCGTACCATTGCCCTGTGGTGGCTAACCGCAGGCAAAACAAGGGGCTATAGGCTCACCATGAGGCTTCGTCCGGCGGGGCAGTGTTCGTTTATGGGATTGCGCTTAGCGATAACGAACAGGGCAAAATGTCCCAGCTCTGGTAGTGTCCTCATGCTTATCCGGTTGTTTCAGCAAGCCCCAATATGTTGGGGTCAGTCTTGGCTGGGCGGCTTGGAACGGTTCGCCTGGTTCGCATCTCCTTATAGGTCGTGGACTTGTGCTTGGTCCCGAGTCCCAGCAGGGTTTGGAACGCCGCCATAGGTTGCTTGCGCCGATTATGGCGAAAGACGAATTCATCAAGATAAGCCTGGAGCTGATGGCGGCCCACGCCGTGATGGGTTCCGAGCAGC
>JAIQEZ010000192.1 GCA_020073545.1 Terriglobia bacterium
GGATCTTGCGAGAGCCGCTCGGCGTCGTTGACATCTTCATAGCCCGCCGTATAGCCCGCCGTGCAACTGTGGACGGACTGGCGCAAGAGGTCCGCCAGCGGAAGGTGCGTGTTCTTGCCGCGCAATGGGTCTGTCAGGTGCGGGGCGATGAGTTTGCCGAATCCCGACCGCTCGTCAAATTCCCGCACGAGAATCAGGCCGCCGTCCGAGGTGACCCCTGATCCCTGGAAAATTTACCTTCAGAAAGGCGTTGAAAGAAAGCTGAGAGGGCTGGTATTGTTTCTCACCTACTGGGTGTAAACCTGCGGAAGGTCTTCGTCGCGTTCACACCCGTATGAATATTGATGACGGCGACGATCCGAAGATTCAGAAATAGAGTTTATATTGATTGGATAACGGCGTCGGCTCCTTAGGACCGAGTAGACATGGTTGAGACGAATCGACCAAGGCTCGGAAGAAAGGAGCCGAAGATGCTGATTATCGGATGTGATTTTCACACGCGCTTTCAGCAGATTGCAATGGTGGATACCACGACTGGCGAAATCATCGAGCGCCGGTTGGAGCATGAGACGGGCGAGGCCAAGGTGTTTTACGCCGCACTGCCCAGTCCGGCTCGTGTGGGGATAGAAGCTACGGGTCACGCCCAATGGTTTGAACGAGTGCTTGCCGAGCAGGGGCATGAACTGTGGGTAGGTAACCCGGCTCTGATCCGGGCGGCTGTGGTGCGGAAGCAGAAGACGGACTCGCGTGATGCCTCGCATATCCTCCAGTTGCTGCTGGAGGACCGTTTTCCGCGGATCTGGATTCCGTCCCCCGCCGAACGGGATGTGCGGCAACTCTTGCGGCACCGGCACAAACTGGTTTGCTTTCGAACCTCGTTGAAAAACCAGTTGCACGCGCTGGCCATGGGGCAGGGCGTATGCCGAAGAACCAAACTCTGGACGAGGGCGGGACCTCAGGAACTGGGGCGCCTCGCCCTGAGTCCGTGGGCCAGCCGCCGGAGGCAGGCGTTGCTGGAGATGCTGGACCGGCTCAACCCCGTGATCGAGGAGTTGGACCAGGCGGTGGAGAAGGAAGCCGAGAGCCGCGCGGAGGCGGTCCTCCTGATGAGGCAGGAGGGAGTCGGGCCGGTGACGGCCCCGGGGGTTTGTGCTCACGGTCGGACCGGTCACTCGCTTCCAGAACAGCAAGCAAGTGGTGAGTTATTTGGGGCTGAATCCCCGTGAGGACAGTAGTGGTGGCCGACAACGGCTGGGATCAATCAGCAAGCAAGGCAACCGGATGCTGCGCGGCTTGCTGAGCGAAGCTGCCCAAACGGCCTCGCCATTCGATCCGGAATTACGGCGGCACTATCGGCGGTTGAAGTTCCGCCGGGGCAGCGGGGTGGCCAAGGTGGCCATCGCACGCAAGTTGGCGGTGCGGCTGTACTGGAAGCTGCGCGAAGCAGCTGCCCCGGTGCCGCCGGCTCGCATGCAGGGTAGCTCGGCCATTTCCGTGGTGGACCCCCGTCCATCGACAAATTGATCGAGCGCCCTGCCTCCCCTTGCAACTGAAAGGGGAGTTCGGAAAGCGAATCATGGTCTGGGATTGAAGATCGGATACATGGCTGGTGGTAGCAGAGTCCACCGTAGGATTCAAGGAAACGAGCCTTGGTCGAGACTAACCGAAAGATCCTACTAAGGACGAAGCCCAGTTCACGGCCCTGGGCTTCGTCCCGGATCGAGTCTAGCGAGCCGGTCGCGGCGTCAAGGGTCTGCGATGAACGCCTGCGGCGCCCTTGACTCCGCTCCCAGCTCGCGGACCTCGAAGTGTCGCTTGACAACGCCGACGCCGTTATAGAGGGCTTTGGGATTCTCGGTGAGGCAGAACTGGCTTCTTCGGTGGTCGCTGGAGGCACCGAGCACTGAAAACTGGGTTGAAGCATTGCACCCAGAGGTGCTCAGTTGTATATTACCCGTCGGATAGAAAACCAAAATGGAAATTCGAGCGCCGGGATAAACCGGCATGAAGTAGAGAATGCAAGAGTCTCACGAGAAAGGGCTAGCGACCCGCTCGGCCCCAAGTTTTGCGCTGGGCATCGCGAGGTGCACAGCGAAGCGTAAACCGGGGTATAGGTGGGCTGGGTATTGAGCTCCGAAAAGTTGCAATCAGGACGCCGACGCTCTGAATTTAGCGGAAGGCAACATGACCCGAGGTGCTAGCGCGAGCCTCTGATCAGTCCTGCGTAGTCGAAGACCCCAGACACGCCTAGAAACTTCATGCACGAGAACCGGGAGACCTCGGGGATGCCTGTTGGGCACGAAGCCAGCAGGTCGGCGGGCGAAGGCGATCGCCATACGGCCCGCATGCACGTCGCCGAGGAGTCGGACAGCGGCATAGTGTGTGCTGAGCAGCACGTTGTTCAGGAGGGTTGAAGTCCCTCTGGCGCCCGGATGAGGGGCGCCATATCCGAAAGCGGGGGCAATTCCTCGCTGGCCGGAGAATAGTCGATAGAACTCCGGAGGGCAGGGTGTCCATCGCGAGATGGAATCCGAAGGGCATGAGGAGAAGTACCGGGCCGTAATCAATGGGGGCTACCCCGATGATGAACCGGTCGGCCAAAGGTGGGGCAAGGTCGAGCCTGCAATATGGAGGCGAAGGCGTTCTCATCCACCCACCGCACCAAGGTGTTTGCGGGCGGCACGGTACGGAAGAACAGCGGGTGACCTCAGGAAGACTGGCAGAGTCTCCGGGTGGCACCGGAGTCAGCGAGCCTATAAGCGGAAGCGAAAGGGCGAGCGAAGCTCGGCTAGTCGACGGACGGCTGTGTAGTACCTGAAGCGCGGCCAAAACCGCGTGACCGAGCGATCGGCGATGGAAGTGGGTCGGGGAAGGCAGCCGGCGAAGAGGGTGGGGAAGAGAGAGGAAGCCAGATGAGTAAGGGCGGGGAGGAGGATCAGTTCCATGAGTGAAAAACCCGTACCTCCGCGTCCGAGGAGACTGGCCGACTGGATCAACCCCACAGGTGCCAAGAAGGTCCACTCATTAATCGATAAGGTGTACAAGCGGAAGAACCTGGAGATGGCCTGGGATCGTGTGCAAGCCAACCGGGGCAGTGGAGGCGTGGATGGGCAGAGCCTGGAAGCCTTCGGCCAGCAAGTCGGTTCAGAATTGAATCGATTGCAGGCGGAGCTGAAAGAGGAAGCCTATCAGCCTCAACCGGTGCGGCAGGTGCAGATTCCGAAGGCGGGGAAGCCGGGAGAGTATCGGACGCTGGGAATCCCGACGATTTACGATCGGGTATGCCAGCAAGCCATGCTCAATCGGTTGGAACCGATCTTCGAGCTGGTATTCGATGAGGCTAACTTTGGATATCGGCGAGGGCGATCGACGAAGGATGCTTTGCGCAAAGTGTGGAAGGAGATCCAGGGCGGTCGGGAGTGGATTGTCGACGCTGACTTGAAGGACTTTTTCGATCATCTCGACCACGGATGGATGATGAAGTTCGTCCAGCACCGCGTTGCCGACCCCCGAATCCTACGGCTGATCCAGAAATGGCTGAAAGCCGGAGTGATGGAGGGAGGAGAGTGGTTGGAGACGGAGATGGGTACGCCGCAAGGAGCGGTGATCTCACCGCTGCTGGCCAATGTCTATTTGCACTACGTCTTCGATCTCTGGGTGGAGGTCTGGCGCAAGAAGTGTGCGCAAGGAGACGTCATCGTCATCCGATATGCTGATGATAACGTCCTAGGTTTCCAACATCGGACGGACGCAGACCGCTTTCTGGAGGACTTCCGGGAACGGCTGGGGAAGTTTGGGTTGGAACTCCATCCCGACAAAACGCGCCGGATCGAGTTCGGGCGATATGCCGAACAGCGCCGGAAACGAAGAGGGGAAGGCAAGCCCGAAACGTTCGACTTTCTGGGGTTCACGCACATCAGCGGGACAAACCGGAAGGGGTACTTTACCGTGAAGCGTCAGTCGTCCGGCAAACGTATGAGGGCGAAGCTGCAGCAGATCAAGCAGCAACTTCGCTCGCGTATGCACCAGCCGGTGGCGGAAACGGGCAAGTGGCTCAAGTCGGTCGTGCAAGGCTACTTCAACTACCACGCGGTCCCGGGAAATCTCGACCGCCTGGGTATCTTTCGAGAAAGGGTAACTCGGCTCTGGCGACGGACTTTACTCGGTCGCAGCCAGATACACCGGCTCCCTTGGACTCGAATGCACACCTTGGCAGCCTGATGGCTTCCCCAGCCGCGCGTGCTCCACCCGTATCCCGAGGCTCGCTTCGCCGCTCGGTATCTGAGATAAGAGCCGTATGGTGCCAGTGAAGCTAGTTGATGTTCTAGCGGGTGAAAGTCCCGCGAGTGCAAATTACCCAGTTGGCACTGTAGTGATATCCGGCGACGGGGCGGGCGACCAAACAGTCGGAAGCCCGGGAGTAGACGCTCTCGATGGCTGGATGCGAATCTGGTCTGCTCCGACAGGAGGGCAAGCAAAACAACAGGTCGTAGCGGAAGCGAACCGTGATTAAGCCGCGAAAACTTATCCCTCACCAGAATCGGAGTGTGAGGACGAAGGGAATGCCGAAACTTTCATACGGAGTTGAAGGCCAGTGTCTTCGGTGATGTACTGGGCATAGGCAGCCGAAGAGTTCCCCGTGGTCGTAGAGGGCGACATGTTGTGAAAGAGCATCGATGAAAGCTCAGAACCAGTCGTGGGTCGCCTAGGCATATGTGAGTATGCACAGCGAGGGCATCGCGTATAAGCCGCCATGCGGTGAAGTCGGGATGTGCCTGCGAGTGGGGCGGATGGGGCCAGTTAAGTGAGGATGGACCGGGACAGAATAACCCGGACCGGAGCGAGGGCCCCTGGGGCAGAGCGGAAGACCGCTTGCACGGAGGTGCTCATAAGCACATCGTCCCTGACGCTGAGCAGGGAATCCCGATGGACACAGAGAGCACGAAAGACGATGGCAAACCTGTGCGTTGGGAAGGCCGCGTCCGATATTCCGGCCTTTAAGCCGTACCGGGGAAAACCCGCCGTACGGAATTTTAGGGGAGGCGATATAAACGTCGGCATCATTCGAAGCCCGGTTCGCGCCATTGCCTTACCCGACCGCTAACGAGCGCACGTACGGATCCGTGCGGAGGGTACTAGGCAACTGGTATCCCTACCGCGACCGGTTAGTTAGTTTGGTTGCCTATGGGGAGGTCATATCGGAATGGACTTATCTGAGTTGACCCGTCTTTACGATTTCAGCGGGCAAACGGTGGTGATCACCGGCGGGACAGGCGTCCTGGGTGGGGAGATTGCCTGCGCGCTGGTAGGATGCGGGGCTAACGTCGCGATTCTGGACCGCAACCTGGACCCGGCCCAGCACATCCTGGAACTCATGGAGCCGCGAGCCAATCATGCGGTGGCCGTTCGTGCCGACGTCCTGGATCCGGAAAGCCTGCGCCAAGCCTCCAAAACCATTCAGGAGAAATTCGGCGGGGTTCATTGCCTGGTGAACGCGGCAGGAGGCAACAACCCTCAGGCCACCACCAGTCCCAATCTTTCCTTTTTTGAGCTGCCCTCCGAGGCCTTGCGCTGGGTGTTTGATCTGAACCTTCTGGGAACGATCCTTCCTTCCCAGGTGTTCGGGAAGGTCATGGCGGAAAAAGGCGAAGGGGTAATCCTCAATATCTCCTCCATGAATGCGTTTCGTCCCTTGACGCGCGTCCCGACCTACTCAGCCGCGAAGGCGGGGGTCAGTAACTTTACGCAGTGGCTGGCCGTGCATATGGCCCAGGTCTATTCGCCCCGCATTCGCGTGAACGCCCTGGCACCAGGTTTCTTTCTGACCCGGCAAAACAAGTTTCTGTTGATCGAGGAGCAGACCGGTGACCTGACCCCGCGGGGCAAGGCCATCATCGACCACACGCCCATGGCGCGCTTCGGTCAGCCGGAGGATTTATTCGGAACGGTTTTGTGGCTGCTCTCTCGGGCTTCGGCCTTTGTGACGGGAATCGTCGTGCCGATTGACGGCGGATTTTCGGCGTATAGTGGAGTTTGACCG
>JAIQEZ010000047.1 GCA_020073545.1 Terriglobia bacterium
ATTCTTCCCGGCGATTGCGCACCAGCCGGCAAACCCGCCCTCCGGTAACAGATTGATTTACAGGGGCTTAACCAGAGTTGCAACGGAAGGGAACTCTGGCAACACAGATGCCTCTGCAGAGGCTGGAAGGCAATCGTGAGGCGTGCAGGCCACCGAGATCAGGGCCAGGCTTTCGGTCTGGATGAATGGGTGGGCTGCTTGTCCAGGCTGCCAAGCGAAGCAACGACCTCGCGATACTCACGCTCCACCACGCGCGCCAGCACAGCGCCCAAGCTGTGCTGGACCCCCAGTCACTGCGGCTGCCCTTGACACGGGGGCAGCCGCAGCCCCCCTTCAACTCTGGCGACCACGCCGGCAACCTAAGCTGAATTTCTCACCACGAACGGGGAAGGGCGGGGTTTTAACCCCGCCGTTAGAGGACCTTCCTAAATATTCCCATGTCTCGCGGCCCGCGCAGCCTGTCGGAACGAGCCGCGCGGGGCGCGAGACAAACAGAGAGTTAGAAGCCGCTTTTTCGGCGGGGTTAAAAGCCCGCCCGCCCTCCCGCCGGATCAAAAGCAGCACAGCGTGGTCAGAAACTCAGCCTGAGGGTATTTCCTTTGGAGGGAGTCGTGAATCTGAGGGCAAATTGGTGAGCCGGCTGGGACTCGAACCCAGAACCCCTGCCTTAAAAGGGCAGTGCTCTACCATTGAGCTACCGGCCCGGCAATTCATCACGTGCGGGCTTCAGCACCGCGACGCATCAGCGCGAACTTCCTCTCACGCCTCAAGCCAACCATGCGGAGTCCATCGTTACAAAGCTACATCACCCCGCCCCTTTTCGTAAACCCCAAAAAGTGCGCGAGGAGGAAGTTCAGAGCCCGTCGCCACCCTCTGCGTTGATTCTTGCTGGAGCCGAGTTGGGCAACCCAAAGCGGAGGGTTCCTTCCGTCGACGCCTCAGGGCGCGGCTTGAATCCCTCAGGGTCGTGCCCTGCTAGCTCAGGCGATCAACTTTTCGAGGTAAGCTTTTTCCTTCTTGAGGTCCTCAAGCTGCTTGGGCCCGGAAATCTCCCGCTCGATGGTGAGCGCCCCGGTGTATCCCATTTGCTTCAGGCGTGGAATCAGCCTGGGGAAATTCGCTTTGCCCTGCCCGATGGGTACCTCTTCGCCGAGTCTCTTGGGATCGGTCGGAAACAGTCCGTCCTTGGCGTGGACGCCGCGCACCAGTTTTCCCAGTACATCGAGCGCATCCAGAGGATTGCCCTTGCCGTAAAGGATCAAGTTGGCGGTATCCAGGTTCACGAACTGGTTGTCGAGGCCCACGTCCGTGATGGCGCGGAGCATGGTGATGGGTGTTTCCTGCCCAGTCTCGTAGAGCATCATCTGGCCATTGCCCTTGAGGTGAGTTGCCACTTGGCGGAGCGCCTCCACCACTCCTGGATATTCGGGGTCGTTGGGATTTTCAGGAATGAACCCGTAATGCGTGTGGAAGGCGGGAACGCCCAGCCGCTTGGCGAAATCGGAGGCGCGTCGGAAGTTGTCGATGCGCTGCTGGCGATACTTTCTGGGTACCACGCCGATGGTCAGGGGGCCTTGGTAGAAATCATACACATTGGGCGGGCCGCCCGAGGAATTAATGGCCGTGACCTCGATGCCGTACTTTTCGATGGCGTCCTTGAGGGCCGTGTACACCCGATCCGAGAAGTCGTCGGTGGAAGCTTGACACGTTGGGATGCCCAGATCGTGGACAAGCTTGAGGGCCTTGTCGGCGTCCTCTTCGACGCTGACGATTAATCCCAGGCGCAGCCGCTGCCCGGCAGGCGCGGCCGGCATACCCGCCATGAGTCCCGCTGCACCAGCGGCCGCAGAAACTTGCAGAAAGCGACGACGACTAAAGTCTTCCATTGACTGCCCCCTTTTTGCAGAAATGCCGTACGGCTTGGCGCCGCACGCACCGATCCTGCTTCAACACATTGACAACCTTTTGCGCTAGAGCATAGTATCCAATTCTCGGCTGAATTTCTCGCCGAGAATTGCCAAATCTTGTGGACAACTCGCCGGGGACGTTGCGGACAATTCTGGAGGCCGCGCGGATTGTGGCCTTCACGGGAGCGGGCATCTCCGCCGAGAGCGGCATTCCGACGTTTCGCGGACCCAACGGACTCTGGCGGAGTTTTTCACCTGAGAAGCTCGCGTCCCCGGAGGCCTTCGCCGACGATCCTCGCTTGGTCTGGGAATGGTACGACTGGCGGCGACAGATCATCCACAAAGCGCAGCCGAATCCCGGGCATCGAGCCCTGGCGGAGATGGAAGGGCGAGCGGTGGGACGCTTCACTCTCGTAACCCAGAACGTGGACGGGCTTCATGACCGCGCCGGCAGCCGCAACATCGTGAAGTTGCACGGGGACATCTGGCAGGTGCGGTGCACCGCGTGTGCTGTGCAAGAACAGAATGACCAGGTGCCGATGGACCCGCTGCCCCCGCGCTGCCGGTGTGGAGCGCTGCTGCGTCCAGCCGTCGTTTGGTTTGGTGAAGCCCTTCCGGCAGACGCGTGGGGACGAGCCTTGGAGGCCGCCGCGCAGGCGCAGGTTTTTCTGGTCATCGGGACCTCTGCAACCGTCTACCCTGCCGCCGGGCTCGTGCAGGTTGCTCGCAAGTCCGGCGCCCGGGTGGCGGTTGTGAATCCTGATCCGACTCCCGCCGATCAGCTCGCGGAATGGGTACTCCGCGGTGCGGCCGGAGACATTCTACCGAGGTTACTATGAGACAAGCCTACCTGGATTGCTCTTCGGGCATTAGCGGCGACATGTTTCTGGCGGCGTTGATCGACGCGGGCGCACCGGTCGATCGGCTGTTCGCCGAGATGAAGAAGCTCCCCTTGGGTTTTTACGAACTCAAACGAACGCGCGCGGTGCGCGGCGGGTTGGTCGGCACGCGCCTGGAAATCCGGGTACCGGCCGAGCAGCCGCACCGCACCCTTGGCGATATCCAGAATCTGCTGGAGAAGGCGTCGCTCCCTGAGAAGGCAGCGGGCCAGGCTCTGAAGGTTTTCAACCGTCTGGCCGAGGTGGAAGGAAGACTGCACAACATTCCTCCCGGGGAAGTCCACTTCCACGAGGTCGGGGCGGTCGATGCCATCATCGATATCGTTGGAACGTGCCTGGGCTTGGAATTGCTGGAGGTTTCGGACCTCGTCTGCTCGCCCTTAAACGTCGGCAGCGGGCGAGTCGAGGCGGCGCACGGCACTCTGCCCGTGCCCGCTCCGGCCACGGCGGAGTTGTTGAAAGACATTCCGGTTTACGCTACGGGCGTGGAAGGCGAGTTGGTCACGCCGACGGGAGCCGCGCTGGTTTCCACCCTGGCTTCCGGATTCGGTCCCCTGCCGCCCATGAAGGTGGGTTGGATCGGTTATGGCGCGGGGGAGAAAGATTTCTTGGACCACCCCAACCTGGCACGTATTTTCATTGGCGAGCGGGTGGAGGCCGTCGAAGGCCGGCCCGGCGCCCCCGGGGACGAGATTGTTTCCGTTATCGAGGCCAATGTAGATGATATGAGCCCGCAGCTTTACGGATACTTCCTGGAGCAGGCGCTGGCCGCGGGTGCGCTGGATGTGACGTGTAGCTCGACGCAGATGAAGAAGAATCGGCCCGGGCTGACGATCAGTATTCTCTGTGAGCCGGACCGGAGCGACGCGCTCTCCCAGCTTCTCTTCGAACAGACCACCACCATTGGAGTAAGAATTCACGAGGCGCGGCGGAAAGTGCTGGAGCGCGAGTTGGTCACCGTGGAAACACCCTACGGTCCGGTCAAAGTAAAAGTCGCGCGGCGCGAGGGGAAGGTGGTTAACGTGGCGCCGGAATTCGACGATTGCCATCGCCTGGCGACGGAAAAATCTGTACCGCTCAAGCAGGTGATGGCAGCAGCCGAGGCCGCTTACCAGCGCGGGAGTGAGAAGGCGACGGGGGCATGAAGAAGTTCTTCATCACCACACCTATTTACTATCCCAACGCCCGGCCGCACGTCGGCTCAGCCTATACCACGATTGTCTGCGACGTGCTGGCACGTTACAAGCGGATGTGCGGTTACGACGTGGCTTTTCTTACCGGAACGGACGAGCACGGTGAGAAGCTCGAACGCGCCGCCGCCGCGGCGGGCCTTTCACCCCGCGAGTTTGTCGCCGAGAAGCGCGAGCTGTTTATCGAACTCTGGAAGAAGCTCGGCATCGACAACCTGCGGTTCGTTTACACGGATCAGCCCGACCACATCACCTCCGTGCAGCGCATGTTGAAGCTCGCGCAGAAGAACGCGCCTGGAATCATCTACAAGGGCCAATACCAAGGCCGCTACTGCGTCTCCGACGAGCGTTACATTTCTGATGGTTCCGAACCGGCCGATTGCGATATCTGCGGCCGGCCCGCCGAGCTGATCAGCGAAGAGAACTACTTTTTCCGGCTCTCCGCCTTCCAGGAGCGGCTGCTCAAACTCTACGAGGATCATCCAGAATTCGTGCAGCCGAGCTATCGAATGAACGAAGTGAAGAGCTTCGTGAAGGGTGGACTGCGCGACATCTCCGTAAGCCGCAGGCGCATCAAGTGGGGCATCCCTTGGCCGGACGACCCCGAACAGGTGTTCTACGTTTGGTACGACGCGCTCACCAGCTACCTTACCGGCATCGGCTACGCTCAGGGCGAAAACGGCGGCCCGGACTTTCAAAAGTACTGGCTGCACACTGACGGGCCCGGCGAAGTCGTGCACATGATCGGCAAAGACATCCTGCGTTTCCACGCCGTCTACTGGCCGGCGTTTCTGTTGGCCGCGGGGCTTCCACTGCCCAAGACCATCTTCGCGCACGGATGGATTTACTACGAGCAAGATAAGATGTCGAAGTCGAAAGGCAATGTCGTCTACCCCGAGCCCATCATCAGAGCGCTCGAGTCATTCGGCGCGCCGGGCAACGACGCCTTGCGTTACTACCTGCTGCGCGAAGCGCCGTTCGGCCAGGATACGAGCTTTTCGTACGATGGGCTGATTCAGCGTTACAACTCCGACCTTGCCAATGACTTAGGAAACCTGGCAAACCGCACTACAACGATGCTCAACCGCTACTGTGGTGGGGCAGTGCCCCTTTTGCGGCGAGAAGAACGGTTCGAGCAAGACCAACGCGTCACCGAGAGTGCCAAAAGTCATACAGTGGCATGTCGAGATTTCTTTGATCGGTATGACCTTTCTCGTTCGCTTGACCAGTGGTGGGAGTTTATCGGCGAACTGAACAAATACCTCGTTGTGAATGAGCCGTGGGCGGTTGCCGCTGCGCAAAGGTCGCTAGACCAGTCAGCGCCCGCAAGGTTAGCAAGCCACCGCCGTGACGCGATCCTTTATACTGCCGCTGAGGCCCTTCGGTTCAGTGCAGTTATGCTCTATCCCGTCCTGCCGCGCAGCGCCGAGTCCCTTTGGACACAACTCGGTTGTGAGGAATATCTCGGAAAGATCGAAAATCAGCGTTTTGATCAGCTCAAATGGGGAGACCTGAAGTCTGGCACAAGGGTCGGCAAACCGGAACCCATCTTTCCCCGTCTCGACAAGGCGGCGACGCTCGCCAAGCTAGAAGAACTCGCCGAGGCTGAGCGCGAACGCGACAAGCCAATGGTAGGGGCGCTTCGCGAAGCGCCCCTACAGGCCAACCTTGCCGAGGCCGACCGCGAACGTGATAAACCCAAGGAGGCATTGAAATCCGTGCAAACAGAGAAAAAACCCGAAGCGGTGCCCACGCCCGCACCCGAATCCCGAACCCCGAATCCCGAATCCCGCGTCCCGACCCCCGCGCAGATTTCCATCGAGGATTTCGCCAAGGTGGAGATGCGCACGGGCGAAATCAAAGCCGCGGAGCGCGTTCCCGGCGCGACCAAGCTGCTGAAGCTGCAAGTGGATATTGGCAGCGAAGTCCGCCAGGTGGTGGCGGGAATCGCGGAGCATTACGAGCCGGACAAACTGATTGGCATGAAAGTGGTGGTCGTGGTGAACCTGCAGCCCCGGAAGCTCCGCGGGGTGGAATCAAACGGCATGATTGTGGCGGCCTCCATTGGCGAAGAGGGCCGTCCCGTGCTGGTCACCTTCGAGGAGGATGTGCCGAATGGAGCGAGGCTGAAGTAGACGGCAGGGACGTGATTAGGGGGTTCTCTCTCTGTCAGTTGTCCGTGGTCCTTTGCCCGTTGCATCCGGATGGGAGGGTGTTCTGCCATGGCGGCGAGGACCAGCTTTGAGAATCTGCAAGTTTACAGACTGGGTGAAAAACTGGCGGACGAAGTATGGACAGTCGTAATTGGCTGGGAACAATTCGCAAAAACCACTGTCGGAAGGCAGATGGTTCGTGCTGCGGACAGCGTCGGGGCCAACATCGCTGAAGGCTCGGGGAAAAGAAGTTTCCAAGACAACCGACGTTTTGTAAGAATGGCCCGAGGCTCACTTAATGAGACGAAGCACTGGCTGAGACGGGCGTATAGCCGAGGCCTGCTGAGTACGGAGGATGTAAAACGGATTAGGCCTATCATCGACGAACTCGCGCCCAAGCTGAACGCATACCTGCAGTCCATAGGGAGCATGGAGACCATCCGAGTTGACGAGAACGGGGATAGAACAACTGACCACTGACAACGGACCACGGACCGTTCTTCTCGATTCCCACGCGCATTTGGACGACGCGGCCTTTGACGCCGACCGCGAGGCGGTCATCGAGCGGGCCCGGGCGGCGGGGCTTCGGTACCTGCTCGTGGCGGCCGGGGGCACGGGTCCCGACCATCTGGACTCGCCGCTCGCCATCGCCGAGCGCTACGATTGGGTTTACGCCTCCGTGGGTGTTCACCCGCACGAAGCCCGGCATTTCACGGACTCACACGCCGCGAGAATCCTCAAACTCGCGCAAAATCCCAAAGTGGTTGCGGTGGGGGAGATCGGGCTGGACTATTACCGTGACCACTCGCCGCGCGACATCCAGAGACAGGTCCTGATTCAGCAGATGGAACTGGCTCGCGGGCTCGGGCTTCCCATCATCATTCATTGCCGGGACGCCTGGGCGGACCTTGGCGAGACGGCCCGGACCTGCTGGAAGCCGGCGGGTCTGGGTGGGATTCTCCACTGTTTTACGGGAAGCCGCGAGGATGCCCGCAGGTTTCTGGACTGGGGTTTCCTGATTTCTTTTGCGGGGAATCTGACGTTCCCGACGGCCGTGGACCTGCGGGAAGTTGCTCGCCAGATTCCTTTGGACCGCCTGCTGATCGAAACGGATTGTCCTTATTTGGCGCCGGCGCCTTATCGCGGCAAGCGCAATGAGCCTGCCTACGTGCGCGGAGTCGCCCAGGAGCTCGCCAAGCTTCGCAAACTCACCGAGGAAGAGATCGGACATCAGGTGGTTCAGAATTTTGAGAAGTTTTTGCCAGGGGGGCAGGTTCGGGCTTGACCCGCAGGTGCCGGGAGGCCTCCGCAGGGCGAACCTTCAAACTGTTGGGCTGTTTTTGGGCGGCGTGTCTGCCCATTTTTCCAGGGCGAGTTGCAGGCGCTCGATTTCAGATTCCAAAGCGCCCACGGCTTCGGGAACCTTTCCGAGATCTCCCTGACGTGCGATCTTTTCAAGGTGGTAGGCTGCCTCGAACGCGGGTTTCGCGGCGAAGTTTCCTACCGAACCTTTCAATCGGTGTGCAGCGCGCTCCAGATCGTAGCCTTGGGTTTTCTCGGCCGCCTTGTGTACGGCCTCCATCTGGTGCGGGAGGTCGTTGAGAAACAAGCGCGCCAACTCACCCATGAGTTGGCGGTCTCCTTCCAGGTTCGCCCACGCAGCCGGCCAATCGATGCAATCATCCAGGGGCGCGGACGGCGCAGGCGCGGCAGGCCGGGCGAGCCGGTCGATGGCCTCAAACAGTTCTGTTGGACGGATCGGCTTGGCGACGTAGCCGTCCATCCCGGCGGCCAGACAGCGTTCCCGGTCGCCTTTCATGGCGTGAGCCGTCATGGCGATGATGGGGATGTGCTTGGCGGTGCCCGCCTCCATCTCGCGAATGACGCGGGTGGTTTCGATGCCATCCATTTCCGGCATCTGCACGTCCATCAGGATGAGATCAAAATCCTGCTTCCCCAAGGTGGTGAGGGCTTCACGCCCGTTAGAAACGACCGCCACCGTGTGTCCAAATTTCTGCAGGAGCTGGGCCGCCACCATCTGGTTAACGGCGTTGTCTTCGGCCAGGAGAATTCGCAGGTGTCGCCGGTCCTCGCGCAGTGAATGGCGAGTCACCAGGGCGGGCTGCTGATCAGGAGATTCCACCCCGTGCCCCAGGGCGGTGAGGATGGCTGCCAGGAGTTCGGCTTCCTGAATGGGTTTGACCAAATAGGCGGCGATGCGCAGGCTCCGACAGCGGGAAGCGTCGCCCCGCAGTCCCCCCGAGGTCAGCATCATGATGATAGCTCCCTGGAACCGGGGGTCGCTTTTGACGCGTTCGGCGAAGGCGAAGCCGTCCATGTCCGGCATATGGCAATCCAGGAGGATCAAAGGAAACGCGATCCCTGCTGTACTGGCCTGCTCGAGAAGGGCGATCCCGCGCTCCCCACTTTCCGCCAGTGTGGGCTTCATACCCCAATGGCTGAGCAACTCATTCAGGATCAGACGGTTGGTGGCGTTGTCATCAACGACCAGGGCGGGCAGGTTCCGGAGGACCGCAGGGTCCAGGGCGATGGACGAGGTGCTGCGTTCCTTCCCCAGGGAAGATTTCAGCGTGAAGTGAAAGGTGCTTCCCCGGTTTACTTCGCTTTCCACCCACATTCGTCCCCCCATCATGGCCACCAGCCGTGACGAGATGGTCAGCCCCAGCCCGGTGCCGCCGTAAAGGCGGCCGGTGGCGCTGTCGGCTTGCGCGAAGGCCTCAAAGATGACCTGTCTTTTCTCCGGAGGAATGCCGAGGCCGCTGTCGGTAACCGCAAAGTGCAGGATTACGTAGTCGTCGCCGCTGGACTCCACGCCGACTCGGACCAGGATTTCTCCCCGGTCGGTAAACTTGATGGCATTCCCGACGAGGTTAAACAAGATCTGTCTGAGGCGAGTGGGATCTCCAACCAGGTTGTCAGCCACTTCGGGCTGTACGCGTAAGGCGAGCTCCAGACCTTTTTCGTGAGCGCGGAGCGCCAGGGTCTTCAGGGCTTCGCCCAAACAGCCCCGCAGGCTGAACTCCGCCTGGTCGATGTCCAGCTTACCCGCCTCGATCTTGGAGAAATCCAGAATGTCGTTAAGGATGGTGAGGAGGGACTCTGCCGAGGACTTGACCAAGCGCAGGTACTCCCGTCGTGTGGGATCGAAATCTGAGTCCAGGGCGAGCTCGGTCATCCCCATGATGCCATTCATGGGGGTGCGGATTTCGTGGCTCATGTTGGCCAGGAATTCGCTTTTGGCGCGACTGGCCGCATGGGCTGCCTCCTCGGCGGCCTCCGCGGCTTCCTTCGCCGCCTTCAGCTCGCAGGTGCGCGCATCGATCAGCGAAACAAGCTCGGCCTCCCGTGCCCGCATGCGCCTGACTCGGAGCCGGTGTAAGCTCGCCGCCAGGACACCCAAAGCCAGGATGCACAGTGCGTAGAACCAAGGCGTCTGGTAGAAGTGCGCCTGCAAGACAACCTCGACCGATCCAAGTTCCGTTGCGAGCCAGATGTAGCCCTCGCGGTCCTGGACGATCGCTTTGACGCTGTTCTGGGGAAGCCTTTGTTCGGTCTGCCAGACCTCGTGCGTATACTGAGAGATGGCTTTGGAGGGGTCTAGGCCTGCATGCCCTCTAATTGCTATGAGTAAGACTGTCGCTGCCAGTTGCGCGAGTGCTCGAATGGCTTGTTTGCGCCTCATCTTGTTCCTAACCAGTGCATTAAGACCCGCTGGAGGCACTGCCCAAACAGTCTATCGGCGGTTGTCGCGCTGCACTTGAGAGCAGAACAAGGGGGATCGCAGCCGGCTTTGGGGGACCCCAGTGCCGGGCGGAGTATTTTCGTGTGCACGAAGAGGCAGGCGAATTGCACTCATAACCGTACGAGCGCACCGCAGGCGGTTTGGGGCGGCAACGCTTGGGACCCGCCGAATGCACCGTCTGCACACGGCGGGCAGGTGCCCAGGTCGTCCTGCCCACGGGGCAACTAATCAGGGATGAACAGCCGGTGGCCAGCCGGCCCGAGAGCATCCGAGTAACTCTAGCCAGTCAGCCGGAGGCCGCCACGGAGATTCCTGCTTCAGCCCGCCCGGGGGATCACTTCGCGCTTCCCTTCATGGGTATTTTATGGGAGTATCTAAATTTCCTGTATCGTCCGCAGGTCTGTCTATCACAATCGATTCAGCTCAGCTCACGGACGGGGCGACGGAGAATTGACGCTTGGCGTCCATCAAGAATCTGACCGTCAGGGAAGTCTTCGAGTTGGTCCGGCCCGAGCTGCAACGGGTTGAAGAGGAATTTGTCCTACAGACCGCCTCGGGGGTTCACCCGATTACGGAGATCGGGCAGTATTTGCAGGAAGGCGGGGGAAAGCGGCTGCGTCCTGCTTTGGTCCTGTTGTCCTCAAAGTTGTGTGAGTACGAGGGTCTGTCTTCCATCCGCCTGGGCGCAGTGGTGGAAATGATACATACCGCAACCCTCGTCCACGACGATGTGATCGATCAAGCCGATACCCGGCGCGGACGCCCCTCCACGAATTCCCGTTGGGGAAATCACATGAGCGTGCTGGCGGGCGATTGGCTTTACATGCAAGCCTTCCACATCGCTCTGGCCGAGCGAAATTTCCGAATTCTGGATGTCCTGGTTCGGCTCACGCAAGTCATGGTGGAAGGCGAGTTGCTCCAACTGACTTGCCTGCGGAAACTCACGGTCACCGAAGAGGAATATCTGGAACTGGCCTACCGCAAGACGGCTTGCTTGTTTTCGGCCTGCCTGCGGGTGGGTGCGCTGCTCGGTGGCAAGAGTGAAAGCGAAGAGACGCAGCTGGGTCTCTACGGGATCAACCTGGGCTTGGCTTTCCAACTGATCGACGACGTGCTGGACTTCACCTCCTCGGAGGAGGTTCTGGGCAAGCCCATTGGCAGTGACCTGCGGGAAGGGAAGCTGACGTTGCCCTTGATCTATCTCCTGCGAAGGTGCACACCGGAGGAGGCGCGCAAAGTCTCTCAGGTGCTGGAGGAGGGCGGATTTCATTCCGTGCGGTTTGCTGAAATCCTGGATCTGATCGAACATTACGGAACCCTGCGGGCGGCACGCGAAAGAGCCCAGGATTTTTCCAACAAGGCCCGGAGTTTTCTGGAAGGCTTCCCGAATTCGCCTTTCAAAGACGCGTTGCACTCTCTCCCTGATTTTATTCTGGAACGTGAATCCTGAAGTCGAGCCCGCCCCCCGGCATGAAACATCGCCACGAAACCGAAATCAAGCTGGTGGTCAGGAATCCGAAAGAAGTCCGCTGGCAACTCGCGGAACTGGGCTTTCGGCCGGTCCACGCGCGCCACTTCGAAAGCAACTACCTCTTCGATTTTTCCGACCAGCGACTGCGGAAATCGCGGTGCCTGCTTCGCCTGCGCTTTGCCGGCGACCGAGGTCTGCTGACTTTCAAGGGAGCGCCGGTTCGGTCGCGCGACTATAAGATCCGGCGGGAAATCGAGACGACGGTGGAAGACGGGCACCGCCTGGGCGAGATCCTGCGCAACCTGGGAATGCGCGAGGTTTTCTACTACGAGAAGTTTCGTACGATCTACGCGCCCCGTGGGAAGCGGGAGGTTTCGGAAGCGCCCCACCTCGTATATGACGAGACGCCGGTGGGCAATTTTCTGGAACTGGAAGGCCCGCAACGCTGGATCGATGAAGTAGCTCGCCAGCTCGGCTACTCCCGTCAGGAGTACATCACGGAAAGTTATGCAGCGCTCTATCGAAAGAAATGTCTGCAAGGGGGGAAGAAACCCGGAAACATGATCTTCTCGACGCGCGAATCGTGATTGGGTTCTATCGCGGCCTGGGCTATAATGCTCGTGAGTGTTCCGTCGGCGGCCACGCCGGCCGGGGAGGAGAATAACTAATGGAAGGGTTATTACAGCCGGTTCACCTATTCTTCATCTTGCTGATCGTTCTGATCCTGTTCGGGCCCGGTAAATTGCCCGAGCTGGGGAAGGGCCTGGGGAAGGGTATTCGTGAGTTCAAGGACGCCCTCCGCGGCGGGTTGGCGGGCTCGCCCGACAGAAATGACAAAGACGAAGAGAAAAAAGACGAAGGCAAGAAGGCGTAAGCCTCCTCTGATCACCGGTACCGCGGAAGGCCCGTCGTATCCCTCATCGCTGCTCCCTCCACGATGGCATCATCGAGGGCGTCCCTGCTTTAGCCCGATCGCGCCCCTTGTGCCGTCCCAACCCAATTTGCCAATCTGTGACGCCTTCATTCTGCTCGGCCCGAAAGATGGCCCTTCGTAGAAAGGCAAGGTAAGACAAGTTGGAACGGCACTGGTTTCTGGCTGGTGCGTTTTTGGCGACGGGGGACGGTCCCCGCGCTCGAAATGCGCTGCGCACTGTGGCCAGCGTGCAAAAGCATCAGTTGGTTGACGAGGTTTTTCGGCCTGTGGTATAAACTCAGAGATTGGGTTCAGTCGCAGTCGTTCGTCGGCGCTTGCTCCTCAGTAGCTCAATGGTAGAGCATTCGGCTGTTAACCGAAGGGTTCCAGGTTCGAGTCCTGGCTGAGGAGCCAAACTTCCAGATTCGGCTTTTCCTTACGGTGCGCGGGATCTAAGCCGGCGGGGTGTTTAGGAATTCGAGCCCGGCGAGGAACCCGCGGCTGGACCCTGGTCCCTGTACCCACACCACACGAGTTGGGATGGCCTGCCCGGAGTCCCCCCAGGGGACGATTCCAACCATATCCCCGGGGATCAGCATGAAACTAGTTCGAACCCGTACACCTTCGCGCGAGAGGTCAACCGTGTACGCGTCGTGCTCCGTCTGGGAGGCTTCCCACTTCACCAAGAGACTAATCGGAATTGTCGCTGATACCCGTTCTGACCGGCGAAGGTAAGCAGAGGAAACAGTTTGCATCGGCAACCTCTCAACCCGGCGTCTGGTGACAACTATATAGAGAGCCTACAACACCCAAGGGTGAAAGTCAAGCCGTCCCTGCGAGGCGCATGGAGTGGCGCGCAGTGCGGGGTAGGAAAGTCGCAGTGCCACGATCGGCCGCCGGATGGAGACCTTGAGTGGCAGGCTTCGGGAGATTGCGCCAGCCCGCATCACTCCGTCACAGAAGGTCACTCCGTGGAATGTACCGAGTCAACGGTGAACAGCGTGAAATCGCAGCCCAAGTTGCCTCCGGTGCACACCAGCACGCCGCGACGCACGAGCTTGACTGGCCCGTCGTCGGGAAGCGGAGCTTTGAACTTGAGCGACGCCACCACCTTGCTCAAGGAGCGAACATGCTCGGCGCCGCCGATAAATCTCACGTCCTCGACCCGGCCACCCGGCGCCAGCAACACAGAGAACTCCGGACTGCCCGGTGTGCAGTTCTTCCCTCACCAAACAAGAACACCGTAGCCTAGATTCCGTTTCCACCCCCAGCCCTGGGCAAAGCCCAGGGGATTGAGAACTCGTCACCAGGGGTCAGCCCCAAAGGGGCAACCTCCCTCAGCCCAGGGCAACCCTCTGGGGATCAAGGAGCGGTCACAGCCGCAACCCCTGAAAGGGCGGGCCACTCTATCGCCCCTTCAGGGATTGCGCGCTGAAATGGATTGGGCCTCTTAACCCGGGCCGATGGCCCACCATTAACATCGGCGGGCCTTCGGCCTGGGCCGGGATGGATTGTCCCCTTCGGGGCTCAACTCCCGGCAGCGCACGAGATTTGGTTTAGGATGTGCGTGGTAGCGGTGCGTGGGATCTAAGCTGGCAAGGTGCCTAAGAATTCGAGCCCGGCGAGGGACCCGCGGCCGGACTCTGGTCGCTGCACCCACACTACACGAGTTGGGATGGCCTGCCCGGAGTCCCCCCAGCGGACGATTCGAACCATGTCCCCGGGGAACAGCATGAAAGTAGTTCGAACCCGTACACCTTCGCGCGAGAGGTCAACCGTGTACGCGTCGTGCTCCGTCTGGGAGGCTTCCCACTCCACCAAGAGACTAATTGGAATTGTCGCTGATACTCGTTCTGACCGGCGAAGGTGAGCATAGGAAACAGTTTCCATCGGCAATCTCTCAGCCCTGCCTCACGTGACCGCCACTAACATAGACTATAACACAGATTATAACACCGAAGAGTGAAAGTCAAGCCGTCCCTGCGAGTTGCATGGAGTGGCCCGCAATGCGGAGGAGGAAAGTCGCAGTGCCACGATCGCCTGGCGGAGTTGGCTGCCGACTGGCCTTCGCGGCAGGCGAAGCAGGCGACGCTGCGGTGGCGCCGGTAGCTGCGGGAGACGCCAGCTCGACCCTGTGCGTGCCGAAGGGACCAGGAAACAGAGTCACGCAACCGTGGAGCGCACTTCATCCCTTCGACCAAGCAAAATCGGAATTCGGTCGGGGGCGAGGGGCCTCTATCGAGTCCATGACCTTCAAGGTAGAATGCACTTTGCAGGGGGCATGGCAACTCCGGCGGCAGTGCGGAATCTGTGCCGCTCCCGATGGTTCCACTCGCCGGGTGATCAAGCGTTACACTACTGCACGGAGGAAGAGTGCATGAGGTCGAGCCGGTTCCTCGCCATAAGCTTTCCACACATCGTCCTCATCCTGCTCGGCGCGGCAATCACCCTGCCCCTGAATGCGCAGGACGAAGCACAGAAGTCCACACACTTCGTTGGGGAATCGGACCCCGCAAGAATTCACAGGCGCCGGGGCGGCTCTCCCCCCCGAGCCGCCCCGGAGAGAAGAACAAAAGCAGACACCTACCCTGGAACTCGCATTATGATTGGTACAGGAAACGGGGGCAGGTCACGGTGCATATTATGAAAATCAGCCGTGATCCAAGACTGGTAGAACTCTTAGGAGATGTTGCAAGCAATCCTCCTTTTAGCCAAAAGGGACGGATAGCTGCATTCTCGCTCGCCTACGCACTATCTCGCATTACAGATGAATTTTCTAGTAATGGGGGGAAACAGTGAAAAGATGGTTTTGGCTATTTTGGCTCCTGATCCCCTGTCTCACCCACGCGCAAAACGTCCGCTTCGATGTTGATTGCTCGCAAGGCGGAAAGCTTTTGTACTCTCCGCAGGTCATTTCCCCAACTCCGAACCATCCTGTAAATGTCGTCGGCTCTTTCCCCAGTTGCTCGATTACCGTCTACCTCACGGGAAGCAGTCCATACACGAAGGCAACGCTCTATGATGCGAATGGAATTGGAATGAGCAACCCCTTCACGGCTGACACCACAGGTCATGGGTATTTCTACGCTGACGGTACGAAGCACTATGACTGGGCCATTTCAGGAACAGGGATCACATCTCCCTTTGGCCTTTCAGATCAAATCAAATTTCCATTAGGGCTTGGCAACGGTGGACCAGTCATCGACGCCACCACAATGCCGGGAGCCGATCCTTCAATACAGGTAAGCAATGCGATGACTGCGGTTCTGGCTGCGGGCGGCGGGGAGGTCCATGCAGAGGGCTTCAACTGTCCGTATCCTGGCTGTGCATGGTCGCAAACTGTTACGGTTGGTGATGTTTCCCATCCTGTTGTGCTTTTTCTGCCCCCGTCAGGCTGGTTTAATCGAGGATCGGGAGTAACAGCTTTTCTATATCACAGCAGCGCAACCATCATCGGGTATCAGACACTATTCTACGGCAACGACAGTGTTGCCGCAATTGGACCTGCATACGAAGTTTCAGGAAGGCTTCAGAATGTAAAAATTTACGGCCTACAACTCTTCAATGCGGCTTTTACTGGCATCGGCTTGCAAGTCGGCAGCACCGCGCTAGGCGTTGACGTGGCCTATAGCATCTTTGAGGATATTCTAGCTGAAGACATGGACATTGGCTTTTCGCTACAGGCCCCGAACGTCTGCACCTGCTACAACAAGTTCTATAACAATAGTGCGCTATACAATGCAACCTACGATGTCCAGTCGCTCGCTGGCACAAACAAAAATGAGTGGTACAGCCTGACCGCCCAGCACACTCCTACAGGGATATACGATCATGGCACTGCTAACAGTTATTACAGCTCCGATCTTGAGAACCTCCCAACACACGCTTGGGAGTTTTCCGGAAATGACATAACGATGCGGGACAATTATGAAGAGGCTGCTGCCGCCGGGATATTCGACTCCGGGGCAGCCAACGACAACGTAAAAGATAGCCGGGGAAGCGTTGCACCAACGGACAGCTCTGGCAACGGGACAAACTTCTGGTCTGACGTAGCGAACTGGGGGAAATCCAGCCAAATTAACTTTCATGCTGTCGTAAACTCAACCAACATCGTAGCCTCGACGACTCCCGCAGCTTGGACGCTTTTCAAGGTTGGCTATAGCCTCTTCCAAACTGCCAGTGGCAGCGGAGGAACATGTGCGACAAGCGCTACAGTAACCGTCACTCTTGCATGGACCGACCCATCGGGTACAGCGCAGACAAAAGTGGAAAGCGCCTTGAATCTTCCACCGGTACTCGCCGCCGGTGCAACGCAGCAAGATGAAATCCGCGTTCCGGTGCAGACCGCTAGTGCGCTCTCATATTCAATCGCTTGGGCAGATGGGAATTGTACGACTCAGCCAAGGGCGAGCATTTATCTGTATGCACAGCCTGTGAATTGAGGAACCGTGACTACTCAGACTAGCGGGATCACATTCAGCGTGCTCATGGGAATTCTAGGAGTCGTGGTAGGAATCGGCACTGTACTCTACTCGGATCGCCTGAAAGTCGAGCATGACACGGCGGCGTTATCTACAGAGATTGCAGATCATGGAAGCCGCATCAGCACGTTGGAATTGAACTCAGCGACGCATCGGGAAATCCGCGACCTCAAGGACACGATTCAGGACCAGCACAAAGAAACGCTCGAAGAACTTCGCAACTTGTATCAGATGATGGGAAGTCGCCGTTCGCGAATCCCTAATGGTGCGATACCTGCTGATCCGATAGCACCCGCCGAGGCTAGTCCGCCTGACCTGCCAAAGGGGTATTTGCGCAGGCATGTTCCATCGAGCTGTTGCGCGTCTAACCCCTATGGAATTAAGAGCCGCTATGAGCTTATTGTCGATGTCGTTTCTTTCGTCTTCGGACAAAGCAGTCCAGCGTCGCACGGCTTGGAGTATCACACGGCTCGGGGCTGCGCGCAATGGGCAAGAAATCCAAACTGATTTCATGAAAGCGTCGGCTCCCTCGACCTGAGTAGACTTGGTGGTGCCAAACGACCAAGGCTCGGGAGGAAGGAGCCGAGCATGTTGATTATAGGATGCGATTATCACCCGAGCTTTCAGCAAATCGCTTGGGTCGACACGGAAACGGGAGAATGCGGGGAACAGCAACTGCAGCACAGCAATGGAGAAGCGGAGAAGTTTTACCGCGCCCTGAAGCTTCGGGAAGTACAGGTGCGGGTGGGGATGGAAGCGACCGGGCATGCCCGCTGGTTCGAGCGCTTGCTCGCGGAGATGAAGTACGAGCTGTGGGTGGGCGACCCGGCGCAGATCAGGGCCAGCCGCGTGCGCAAGCAGAAGACCGACCGGCGCGATGCCGCCCACATCCTGAAGTTGATGGTGGAAGATCGCTTTCCGCGGGTGTGGGTGCCGAGTGCGGAGAATCGGGATCTGCGCCAACTGCTCTGGCACCGCCATCGGCTGGTGCAGATGCGGACGCGTGTCATGAATCAGTTGCAAGCGATCGCCATGCATGAAGGCGTGAGGCGCAAAAAGGGACTGTGGAGCAAGTTGGGGCGGGAGCAATTGGAGTCGTTCCCGCTGGCTCCTTGGGCGCAGCGGCGCCGGCAGGATCTGCTGGAGTTGCTGGACCGCCTCAACCCGCGCATTGGGGAGCTAACCACCGCCATCGAGCAGGAAGCTGAGCGGCGGCCCGAGGCGCGACGGCTCATGACCCACCCGGGCGTCGGACCCCTTACGGCCCTGGCCTTTGGGCTGATGGTCGGCCCGGCGGAACGGTTTGGTTGTGGTAAGCAGGTCAGCAGCTACCTGGGTCTGGTGCCCTGCGAGGACTCCAGCGCTAATCATCAGCGGCTGGGACACCTCAGCAAGCCAGGCAACACGCTGCTGCGTTTCTTGCGGGTGGAGGCGGGGCAAGCCGTGGTCCGATCGGACCCGGAGTGGCGAGGTCGTTTCCTGCACCTGGCCATGCGTCGGGGACGGTCGGTTGCCGTGGTGGCGATGGCGCGCAAACTGGCGGTGCGCCTGTACTGGATGTTGCGCCAGGGAACCGAATACCGGCCAAGCCCCGGTTCGGTTCGCACATGGGGTAGCTCGAAGCTGGGTCATGGTGTGAAGTAGATCACCGTCAAACTGATGGGGCGCCCCGCTCCCTCGCAGGAGGGAGTTCGAATTCGATAATCAGGGTCGAGGTTAGATCGAATAGATGGCGGGGTCGGACCGAATCCACCTGGAAAGATTAGCGGCGAGCCTTGGTCGAGGCAGCAGGGAGAGAGTTCGAAGCAAGAACGCCTACTAGGGAACGAAGCTCAAAAGCACTTCGTTTCGCTTCGTTCCCAACTCCAGGATGAGGACGGGAGGGCTGTCAAGGGTCCAGATGAACGCCCTGCGGGCGCCCTTGACAGCCCTCCCCGTCCACTAGGCGGAGTCTTTGTCTTTTCTGCTTGACGGCGCCGACGCTTTCATAGATGCACCACTACCGGACGAGCGTTTGACAAGGCAGTGGGCGGGACCTATACTAGGTCGGGATGTCCTTGGTTTGATCAACATGCCGGATCTCTACTAGCTGCGCCGGTTCCTTGCCACGGCATCCGAGCTGGTCGTCGCTAATGCTTGAGTACGCCAGTGCCCGCGAACACGCAGGGTGTCACTTATCTTCACACGAGCTGTGAACAACAGCCGTTTGAGATTGCACATAAGTTAAGAGCGAGTTGGTTGTTTTCGTGACAGGTTCGTGCGATATTTGTCTTTCGAGAGGTGTTGGGAAGAAAAGACAAGGGGGATAGACGCGGCCGTACGCGGATTCAGTTTGCGGTATGAACCGGCCGCTCCGCAGCCGGAGGGATCTTTCACTATTCGGGAACGGGAACCAAGCGAGCCTGGCGTATGACAGGACCCCAGGTCGAAGCGCTGTTCGCCCGAGATCCGAGCCGCGACCGTGGGGGTTATGGGACGTTGGGGGTTGCACAGAGGTAGGGCCTATGGTCGGTGAAGCCGCAAAGCGTCGAAAAACCCGGAGAGCAGTAAAGGCGCGTTGGTTTGGGCTCATAGTTTGTCTTCTCGCCGGTTGGATCCCAGCCCTGGCACAGGAGCCACCCGTCGCGGCTGGGGTGGAGTCGGTCTCAGCCTCGAAAGAGCCCGCAGCCCCAGCGATGCCGACTGAGGCACTGGGGCGCCATGCAGTGGATTACACCGTGAGCCCGGAAGACCTCTTGGACATCTATCTCTTAGACGTGCCGGAAGTTACGCGGACGTACCGGGTCAGTTCCAATGGATTTCTGACCTTGCCTTTGCTTCCCGAACCCATCGCCGTGGCAGGGTTAACCCTGAACGAGTTGTCAAGCTTGATTGCTAAGAAATTCCGTGACGCCGGCATGCTCAACAATGCGCAAGTGACGGTTTCGCTCAAGGAGACAAGGTTACATACGGTGATCGTCTCCGGGTCGGTAAAACGCCCGCAGGTGTATCCGGTCTACGGCCCAACCCGTCTTCTCGACATCCTGATCCAGGCTGGGGGGCTTGCCGATGAAGCCGGGAACGAGGCCATCATCGCCCGCGGTTTGGTGGGCGCGCGCGCCCAAGCCGGGGAAGGTGGTCAGGCGGTTGAAGCGGATCCGTCCGCGAGAGAACAGACACTTACTGTCAACGTCAGAAAACTCGTCGAAGCGGGTGACGACAAGACAAACATTCTTCTCTATCCGGGGGATCGAGTTACGGTGCAGCGGGCAGAGCTGGTTTATGTTCTCGGCGCGGTCGCGCGCCCGGGCGGATACACAATCAAAGATCCGCGAGAGCAGATCACCGTGCTTAAGGCGCTGGCCATGGCCGGCGATATGACGGGGGTCGCCAAGAGGAGCCGGGTCGCCGTTCTGCGCAAGGACCCTGCGGTTCCTGAGGGAAAGCGTCAAGAGATTGCCGTGAATATCAAAGCCATGCTGCATGGCCAGCTTGCCGATGTGAAACTGCAGGCCGACGATATCCTTTACGTGCCCGAAAGTAGCAGTCTCAAGGCCATGCGGCAGGCCCTTGCAACGGGCATTGGGGCAGGCACGGCCATCACAACGGGCCTGATCGTTTACCACTGATGAGCGGATTCAACTCGCATCCGCGAACGTGCATTCAGTAGCAGGGAGAGTCCTAACGTGGCTGGCAACGAGTCTCTATCGCCCATCGAACCGAACATTCCACAGCCAATCAGCAGCCTCATGCCAACTACCGTCGAGTTGGAGGCGCAAGGGACTGAAGGTCTCTTCACCTTGAGCACTTTCTGGCACATCATCGTGAAGCGGGGGTGGACGATCACTACCGCTACCCTCATCGTGGTGGCGCTGACGGCAGTATACACGTATAGGATGGTGCCCGTTTACCGGGCCACGACCAGCATTGAGGTGGAACCCGATTTACCTCAACTCCAATCCATTAACGACCTCTATCGTCAAGTCCCCCCAGACGACTACTCCTTCATCGTGACCCAGATGCAGGTCCTCCAAAGTGACAACCTGGCTTGGCAAACGATTGAACAGCTTGGGCTGGACCGCAGCCAGGCCTCCACTGTGCCGAAAGGTGCCTCCCAGCCATCGGCAACGCAGATAGCGGCGGCACAGAAGGCCGCCATGATTGGGGACTTGAAGGGGGGACTGCACATCGAGCCGCTTAAGGACAGCCGCATCGTCGAGGTGAGCTTCGAGGGCAGTGATCCGGAAGGTGCGGCGCGAATAGTCAACGCGCTAGTCAGCAATTACATCGAGTTCAGTTTTCGGGCAAGGTACGACTTCACACGCCATGCGTCTGGCTGGATGGAGCAGCAAATAGAGGACTTGCGGGCGAAGGTTGAGAAATCCCAGCAGGCCTTGGTCGACTACGAGCGCCAGAACCTGATTATCACCGTCGGGGACAAACAGAACATCACCGAGCAAAGGCTGCAGGATTTGAGCCGGGATTACACGGCCGCCCAGAGTGACCGGGTTCAGAAGGAATCCATTTACGACCTCGCCAAATCCAACGAAGGGCAGATCGGAATCGTTGTCCAGAACGAGTTGCTGCTGCGACTGGAGGAGAAGTACACTGACCTGAAGACCGCGTACGCTGATGCGAGCGCCCAATATGGACCGAACTTCCCCAAGGTCGTTCGCTTGCGTGACCAGCTTAATGAGATGCAATCCTTAATTGAGAAGCAAAGGAAGCAAGCGATTCAAAAGGTCCGCAATGACTACCTGGCGGCCGTCGGCCGGGAAAACCTTCTGGCTGCAGCTATGGGGAAACAGAGGGGAGAGGTCGGCCAGTTGAATCAGCGCATGATTGAACACAACATCCTGAAGCGTGAGTTCGAAACGAACCAGCAGCTTTACGAGAACATTCTACAGCGGCTAAAGGACGCCACCATCTCGGCGGGCTTGCAGGCCACGAACATTCACGTTATTGATCAGGCGACCCCACCCACGAGTCCCATCCGGCCGAACAAGACGCGCAACATCCTCGCCAGCCTGTTGGTGGGTCTGATTTTCGGGGTCACGCTGGCCTTCGTGCGGGAGGCCCTGGACAGTTCGGTGCGATCGACGGAAGAAGCGGAAAGACTCATCAACGCCCCGGCTTTGGCCATCATCCCCGTAGACCGCGATGGTTACCGGCGGAAGCAGTTGCCCACGGATCGCCCGGGGAGTTCCTCGGGGTCGGACGGAGTGGGGCTGGCCGTTCTCAAAAGGCCGTCTTCGCACATGGCGGAATCCTTCCGGAGCCTGCGGACCTCCGTTCTGCTCTCAACGGCTCCTCGCCCGCCCCAAACCCTGCTCGTGACCAGTGCGCAGATGGGGGAAGGAAAGACATCCACGGCATTGAACTTGGCGATTGCCTTCTCCCAGCGGGGAGGAACCGTTCTGATCGTTGATGCTGACCTGCGCCGGCCCAATGTCGCGAAAGCACTGGGTGTCGCGAACGAAAAAGGCCTGAGTAGCTTCCTGACAGGTGCGCACACCTTGCAGGAGGTTTTGATCCAGTCCGAACGCGTCAAGAATCTCTGGGTTTTGCCGGCTGGCCCCCGGCCTCCCGACCCGGCGGAACTCCTCTCCTCGCACATGATGGGGGCAACCCTGAAAGGGCTGTCGAAGCACTTCACGCAGATTATCATCGACTCCCCTCCGGTTTTGGCCGTCACCGACGGGGTGGTCCTTTCGGCGCTCGTGGACGGGGTCATTCTGGTGGTCGCCAGCGGAGTGACGGCAAGGGGAGCGCTCGCCAGGACTCATAGAATCCTCGAGAATGCAAGAGCGAGGGTTCTAGGCATCGTGCTCAACAAAGTCGACTTGCGTTTCGACACTTATTACGGGTCCTACTACGGCCCGTATTCCCAGTCCTATTATGATGACGCCTCTGTGTCGAGTCCTTCACATGCGTCCGGAGGTGGTCACTCGAGGTCCACGGATTCACCCCGCGGGGCATGAGCTTTCCTTGCTGTGTGGATGAACGAGATGGGTAGCACGTCCAGGCGGGGCTGGCTGGGGCCTAAAGACGTTTGCCGATTGTCTGTTCGAGGATCACTCTCGCAATGACTCAATTCCCGAACCCTGACCTTGCCGCCGGAAGGTCTTCGTCTCGACGCCGATCCAAGTACTTCTTCGAATGGTCCCTGCGCCCATGGTGGCGAGCGTGGGTTTTCCTAACGGGGGTGATTGCAGTCAGCATTGTGCTGACCTACGAAACAACTCGAGTGGCGCTGGCCACGGACCCCATAAATTCCATTTCCATTCCGGCAGTCCAAGAAGGGTTGGCACATGATCCGGGCAATGCGGACTTATTGCATCAGCTCGGGTTACTTTATTCATCCTCCCCTACGGAAATGAGTTCCGCGGAGTCGTTGAAATACCTTCGTCAAGCTGTGGCCTCTAACCCTCACCGCTGGGATTTTTGGGCGGATCTGGCGATAACCTGTGATTCTGCCGGAGACACGGCATGCTCTGACGAGGCCTTCGAGCGGGCGCGGGTACTCAATCCCCTGACACCTCGTTTGCAGTGGGCGATTGGGAACCACTACGTTTTGACCAATCGCATGCAAACAGGTTTCCCCTACTTTCGGAGACTCTTGGAAATGACGCCGCAGTATCTGGGCCCCACGTTTCGGTTGTGCCTCCGCGCCACTGGGGATCCGCAACAGGTTTACGCGGAGGTTGTCCCCCAGGGTAAAGATCCCACCCTGCGGTTCGCCTTCCTGACCTTCTTGAGCGCCGTGGGAGACTACGAAAGCGCCATGAGGATTTGGGGGCAGATGATTACCGGGCCTGATCGATCACCGGAGTTGCTTTCGGTGAAGCCCTTCTTGGACTTTCTGATTGACCACAATCAGATTCGCAACGCGAGCACCGTCTGGGAAGACCTGGAGCGGACAGGCTTAATTCCAAAGGAAACGACCCCGGAGTCCGACAATCTTGTTTACAGCGGAAGCTTTGAGCGTAAGCCCCTCAACACTGGATTTGACTGGCGCTATAACGAAGGATCGGATTTGCTGTTCGATTTCTCGGATCCTTATGCCTACAAGGGCAAAAGGTGCCTCAGGATCGAATTCCCGGTGGGCCGAAACGAAGATTATGATTTGTTGAGTCAGGTCGTTCCGGTAAAGCCCAGCACCCGCTATCAGTTGACAGCCTATGTGCGATCGGAGGGCCTCACTTCCGACAGCGGTCCCCGGTTGCGCGTGATCGAATTGGGTTGCCCGAATTGCGTGGTGTCCACCAGTGACCAAACCCTGGGGACAACGAAATGGCATCCCGTCGAGGCGATGCTCACGACCCAGCCTCAGACGCAAGCCGTGCGCGTTTCCTTCTGGCGGCCGCCGGGTCGACTTGCCCCGCGCGGCATCTCCGGCACGGTCTGGCTGGATGAGATTACTCTACGAGCTGCAGAAATTCCCGGGCGCAGTGGGGCCCAAGACAGGTCTCGGTGAGAATGTCTACCGCGTCAACGTCTTCCGGTGTGCACGCCGGCGGCTTCCCGCATCGGGAGCAGGACGGAGTTGCCTCTCGCTTTCAGGTGATCGCACGAGTTCTTCTCGTCGCAACGCTTTTCGCCGCCCCATGGGCGTATGGAGCCGTTTTGCCATGGAGTTGGGGGGCCATGACGGCCTCGGCTTTTCTGGCGTTGATTCTCTGGGCGCTGGGTTGTGCCCAACGCGGCGTTCTCAAGATTGCTTGGTCCCCACTCTATTGGCCTTTCCTGGCTTTTCTCCTCCTGGCAGTTGTCCAGTTCTTCGCCGGTCTGACAATTGATCGCCTGGCCACACGGGAATCTCTCCTGAAGATTGTCGCCGACCTCGTGTTCTTCTTCCTGGCAGGCCAGCTCCTGAATGCGCAGCCGGAGAATGGAAATGCGTTGGGTCGCCTGGGGCTTGTGGTGATGCTGCTGGCTTTTGCTTTGAGTGTGCTGGCACTGGCGCAGTTCTTTACCTCTCCGCACGCGATTTACTGGCGGGTGAAACCCGCCGTGGGCTGGGTTTTCGGCCCTTATGTGAACCATAATCACTATGGGGGCTTGATGGAGATGCTCATTCCCGTTTCGGCGGGATATATTCTGTCCCGGCCTTCTCACACGCTTCCTCGGCTGTTGCTATGGGTCGCGGTTGTCCTTGCCCTCATCTCAGTATGGGCCTGTGGTTCCAGAGGCGCAAGTGCCGCTATGCTGGCCGAGGGGCTGCTTTTGGGAGTCATTCTCATGTGGAAAAGGCCTCAGGCTGTCGGGCGTCGTGCACTTTTTTTCGTTGCAGGGATTGTCGCTATTTCCGCAGGCGTTTTCGCATGGATGGTAGATACGGGGCGTGCGTCCAACCGCTCTTGGTCAATTCTCACTACCGACGCGTCCTTCCTAGAAGCAAAATTGGCAGGCCGAATTCAGGTAGGGAAAACTGCGATTCGCATCGCCAAAAGGCATCCCGGGATTGGGGTGGGGCTGGGCTGTTTTGAATATGTCTTTCCTCAGTATACGACCTTCACCACCGACATGCACTGGACGCACGTCCATGATGACTATCTGGAGATTGTGGCAGAGACAGGGTTGCCAGGAGGCTTGGTGCTCGTGGTTGCGCTGTTGTTTTTCTTTCGATTGGCCTTTCGGCACTTGGGGGAACGCCTGCGGCATGAATCGGGTTGGATTCAACTCGGTGCGGCTGTGGGGTGCGTTGGATTGTTGGTTCACAGTTTTGTGGATTTCAATCTGCGGATACCCGCGAATGCTGCTTGGTTCGTGGTGTGTCTTGCCATTGTGGTACACCCGCGTTCTTCGCCGGGAAACATCCGGAAGGTGGTTCGCGTTTCGAACCCAGAACGAAACGGGGGATTCCTCACTTAGAGGACTCTGACCGGGGTAGCATCGCCTGCGGCCTCCTCCCGCGACTCGATCGTGGCATGGGGAAAGGCGAGGAGGCACGCCGGCGGCGGTGGTGGGAATTTCTGGCACCTATAGAGCCAAGACGAATGTGAAATGAAAGGTATAATCCTGGCAGGCGGAACGGGGTCGCGTTTGTTCCCTTTGACGAAGGTTACGAATAAGCACTTGTTGCCTGTCTACAACGCGCCGATGATCTACTATCCTCTGTGGACGCTGGTGAATTCGGGGATTCAGCAGATCCTTGTTGTTACGGGCGGGCGCAATGCCGGAGACTTCTTGCGGCTCCTGAGCAATGGAAAGGAATTTGGCCTGAAGCATTTGAATTACACCTATCAGGAAGGTGAAGGCGGGATCGCGGATGCCCTCCGCCTGGCGGAGAATTTCGCAGAAGGTGAGAAGATCTGCGTGGTTCTCGGCGACAACATCCTGCAAGGGAGCATCAAGCAAGCCGCCGAAGATTTCGAGAGGCAACCGAAGGGGGCCCACATCCTCTTGAAAGAGGTGGCCAACCCTGAGCGGTTTGGAGTGCCCGTCTTTGAGGGAGATCGGATTGTCCGCATCGAGGAGAAGCCTTCCCGCCCAGCGAGCCGTTTCGCCGTGACCGGGGTTTACTTCTATGACGCAACGGTCTTCGAAAAGGCCAACCAGCTCAAGCCTTCCGGTCGGGGAGAGCTGGAGATCACCGATGTGAATAACGCTTACTTGCAGGAAGGCACCCTGACCTACAGCGTCCTGGAAGGGTGGTGGACCGACGCGGGGACCTTCGAGTCGTTGCGATCGGCCGCCAATCTCGTGGCTGAAACCTTGGCAAAGAAATAGACTCCTGAGCCTCCCGGGGTTTCGGCGGGGCTGCCGGCAGTGCCCTACCTCCAAAGGAGATGGAGCGTTCCAAATGAAGCTCGTGGTCACAGGGGGAGCAGGTTTCATCGGCTCGAACTTCATCCGTTACGTCCTGGCCAAGCACCCCCCTTACTCGATCCTGAACCTGGATAAGCTGACCTATTCCGGGAACTTACACACCCTGCGAGATGTGGGGGCGGACGCACGCCACACTTTTGTCCGCGGGGACATCTGTGATCGCCGCAAAGTCCAGGAAGTGTTCTCCACCGGTGTCGAGGCGGTTGTTCATTTCGCGGCCGAATCGCACGTGGACCGTAGCATCATGGACAGCGCGGCATTTGTGAAGACCAACGTCCTTGGAACCCAGTGCTTGCTGGACGTCGCCCGACAAGCTGGAATCAAGCGCTTCGTTTTGGTCAGCACCGATGAGGTTTATGGAAGCGCCCCGGCCGGCGAAAAGTTCACGGAGGAATCCCCTCTGGCTCCCAACAGCCCCTATGCGGCCAGCAAAGCCGGCGCGGACCTCCTCGCACGTGCCTACTTCCGAACTTATCGATTCCCGGTTATCATCACTCGATGCACCAACAACTACGGCCCTTACCAGTATCCGGAGAAGTTCATTCCGCTCATCATCACGCGTGCTTTGGAGGGACAGGATATTCCTGTGTACGGTGACGGGCTGCAGGTGAGAGATTGGATTTACGTCATGGATCATTGCACGGCCCTGGGTGCGATCCTGCACAATGGCCGAGAGGGGCAGGTTTACAACCTGGGAGCCGGGAACGAGTGGCCCAATGTCGAGATTGCACGACGGATCTTGCAGCTCTTGGGGAAGCCCGAGTCCCTTCTGACTTTTGTCCAAGACCGGCCGGGGCATGACCGCCGGTATGCTCTCAACAGCGAAAAGGCAGAGAAGGAATTGGGCTGGGTCCCCTCAACACCCTTCGAGGAAGGGCTGAAGAAAACCGTGGATTGGTACCTGTCCAACGGCGACTGGCTGCAGCGCGTGGCGGCCCGGGGGTACCGCTCGTATTATCGAAAGCAGTATGGCCGCCGAGAGGCAACGCTGGCGGAGATCCTTGACCAGGGAGGAAAGAAGTAGTGCGAGTCCTGGTGACCGGAGCCAAGGGCATGCTCGGGTCTGCCCTGCTTCCATCCCTCCTGCCGGAACACCAAGCAGTCGGAGTTGATCTCACGGACTTCGACATCGGTGAGGGAGCCGCGGTGCAGAAGGCTTTTCTCGAACTGCGGCCAGATTTTGTGGCTCATCTCGCCGCCTATACTGACGTTGATGGCAGTGAAGCGAACCCGCAGAGAGCCGAGGCGATCAATGCGGTGGGAACGTGGAATGTGGCAGGGGCTTGTGCGGACATCGGCGCCGCTATGCTATATGTTAGCACCGATTACGTTTTTGATGGGCGTCAGGAGAGAGCCTACCGGGAGGATGATTGTCCTCATCCGGTCAGCGTCTACGGGCGCACGAAGTTGAGGGGGGAGCAGCACGTGCAATCGCTGGTGGCGCGGCACTTCATTGTCAGAACATCTTGGCTTTACGGTCCGCAGGGCAAGAATTTTGTGGCGACCATCCTCAAGCTGGCGCGAGAGCGTGAAGAGCTTCGTGTGGTTTCCGACCAGAGGGGTTCACCGACGTACACGCGTCACCTGGCCTTGAAGCTTGCACAACTGTTGTGGACCGAAGCGTATGGAATCTATCACGTAACCGGCACAGGCGAGTGCAGTTGGTTTGAATTTGCCCAGGCCATCGTGAGATCAGGGGGATACGAACGGGTCCGTGTCGCTCCCATCGCTTCCCACGATTCCGGGCGGCTGGCCACACGTCCCGTAAATTCCGTGTTGGAGAATCGCCGTTTGCTCCAGATTAATCTGGGCACTCTCCCTCATTGGACTGAAGGCCTGGCGCAGTACATTGAGGAAGGTCGGCGTTCGGGCGAATTCGCCATACTGGAACCTGATCATCCGGAGGGTTCGCTCAAGTCGGAGGTTACCGGACTATGACTTCGCAGGCTCCGAGGTTGGTCGCCGAACGCGGCGGCGTTCGCTTGGTCATTGCGGCCCGCTCCGAACCGAGCTGTGGGGACATCATCGGTGACCCTCGATCACCGCAACTGATTCAGGGGGTCGAAGTGGAGGCACTTACACAATTTCCGGATGATCGAGGTTGCTTCGCTGAGCTATTTCGATTCGGGGAACCCGGGATCGCCAGGGACTTCAACCCGGCGAATGGCAGCCAAATCCAGGTTTCCTTCACCATTTCGTACCCCGGAGTCATCAAGGCGATTCATTACCACTTCGAACAGACGGATCTTTGGGCTCCGCTAAGCGGGATGTTTCAAGTCTTTTTATGCGATCTTCGGGACTCCTCGCCTACTTGCGGGAGACTGAACACCCTGTTTGTGGGCAGCTTGCGCCCCTGGAAACTGCGAATCCCGCCCGGCGTTGCTCACGGGTACAAGGTGGTGGGGACGGAAGCGAGTCTGCTGGTTTATGCCACCAACAGGTTCTATAACCCGGAAGACGAGGGCCGCATACCCTTTGATGATCCAGGCATAAACTACGATTGGATGACTCGGCCTAGGTAGCCGCGAGCAGATCGAGTTGCGGGGTTAACACCAAGGCAAAGGGCTTGCGGAGGGAGGAAGCCGTTTGAGGGACGTCGTCGTTGTCGGAGCTGGTCCTGCAGGTATACACGCTGCCTCTTTGCTGGCGCAGGCCGGGCTGGACGTCGTTCTCTTCGAGGCCCAGAACCGGGTTGGGGAGCGGGCAATCTGCTCTGGGGTTCTTGGCGACGAGGCTTTCGGGCGCTTCGATCTCCCCACGCATCCCATTCTGGCGGACATCCGGTGTATCCAAGCCGTCTCGCCCGGGGGAAGGACGTTGGAGCATCGCACCGATGTTCCGCTCGCCCGGGTGTTGGACAAGGGTGAGTTCAACCGAGCGATGGCCCAGCAGGCGATTTGCGCCGGGGTCGAAATGCAGCTCGGCTGCTGGGTGAACTCTCTGGAAGTTGAAAAGCACTCGGTGGTCATCAATTTCCGGTCTACTGGGGCAGGGCCCTCACGCTTGCGGGCTCAAGTGGCAGTTATCACGACCGGTGTGAATGGTTCTCTGAATCGCGCGCTGGGATTGGCACGTCCCCGGCAATTCCTTCGGGCCCTTCAGACGGAATTAACCCTGCCTCCCAACGGCAACGGTGGGGCTACTCGCGTCTATGTCGGTCAAGGTGTTGCCCCTGGTGCCTTCGGATGGGAAATCCCGCTCGGCAATGGAAAGTGGAGGGTGGGGCTGATGACCGAGCAGGACCCGGAGCCCTACCTCGCGAAACTTGTCCGGAGAATTGCGCCCCATACGGACATCTCAACCTTGCGCGTGGATCGGAAAGGGATTGCTCAAGCGCCTGTGGGTCGTAGCGTAACCGAACGTGTCGTGGCAGCGGGCGAGGCTGCCGGGCATATCAAAACCACGACGGGTGGGGGAATTTACTACGGCCTGCTCTCGGCGGAGTTGGTCGCCGATGTTGTGACACGTGCTTTTCGGAAGAAAAGCTTCACCTTGGGGACGCTGGGGGAGTTCGAACGGTACTGGCGGTCGACTTTTGGTAATGAGTTGATGGTCGGCTACTTTGCCCGGAAACTCGCCAGCCACTTCACCGACCGGCAGATTGACAGTTTCTTCGAAGTGGCTCGAGCCACGGACTTGCTGGTCCGGTTGAACGGCAGGTTGAAGTTTGACTGGCACCATCGCGCGCTGCTGGCAACCTTGAGGGCCTTGCTGACGCTGCCGGGCGGGGTAGGAGCTAGTTGAAATATAGGAGTCTGAATAAGGGCGAAAGCGAGTTGAAAAAGTCAAAGTCGAAGAGTCGAAAAGTTGAGACTTTAACTTCTTAGCTCTTCCACTTCTTCAACCTGGTCAAATGGCCCTTCTGACTTCTGTCTTCTAACTTCTGACTCCTGGCTGTTGGTTCCGGACTTTTGTCTACTCGCATATGCTTAAGCGCCTCTTCGATATTGCGCTTTCCGGATTGGGATTGATTCTGTCTTCCCCGCTTTGGGCTTTGATTGCTGCGGCCATCAAACTGGAAGACGGGGGTCCCATCTTCTACCGGCAGCCGCGGGTGGGGAAGAACTGTCAGGAATTCACGAGTGTCAAGTTTCGTTCGATGGTGGCGGACTCGGATGTGAAATGGGGGGTGATTCCCGCCCAGGAAGGCGATCCGCGCATCACACGCGTGGGCCGGATGCTGCGCGCCACGGCCATGGACGAGCTCCCGCAGCTCTGGAACATCTTCCGAGGCGACATGAGCTTTGTGGGGCCGCGCCCAGAGTGGGTGGAACTGGTGAAGAGATTTCGTCAGGAAATACCGGGATTTGACGGGCGCCACGCGGTCACACCTGGACTCACGGGCATAGCTCAAATCTATGGCCACAGCGAGCTGCCACGCCGCCAGAAGCTTCGCTACGATCTCCTGTACATCAAAAGGCAGAGCTTCTGGCTCGATGTCAAGCTGGTCATGGTTTCGTTCCTCGTGACCTTTACGGGCAAGTGGGAACATCGATCTGCCAAGCTGCCCCGGGTGCTCGGAGCGCGGGGCGCCGCCGAAACGCGCCGGGCGCCGGTCTCAAAGGATTCCCGTGGGGTGTCCGTCACACGGAATTAGCTTCAGGCCATGGTGGTTTCAACCGACTTCCTCATGGCGCGGACTTGACATGGAAGCACATCCTGAGACTCAACAGGTGGGTCAGCCCCTTTGTGCGGAGGTTCTGGGAGCGCCCGTTCATATCATCGGCATCGAAGGTGTCCTGCAAGTGATGGAACGATGGATCCAAGAACGTCAGCAGCCGCGGTGGATTGCCGTGACAGGGTCACACGGGCTGGTGGAGGCGCACAAGCATCCGGACTTCCGGGCAGTTCTTCGATCTGCGGATCTTTCCGTTCCAGATGGTAATTGGGCGGCTCGGGTGGCGGCTAAGAAATTGTCCTGCGAAACCAAGCAAGTGCGCGGGGCGGATTTGTTAGCGGCCTTTTGTGAATTGGCCAGCCGGAAGGGATACACGAGCTATTTCTACGGTGATACCGGGGAAACCCTCGCACTGGCCAGTGACCGCCTGAGAAAGAAGTATCCGGGATTGAAGATTGTCGGCGCTTACTCCCCACCCTTTCGGGAGCTCGCTCCCGACGAAGACGTGCAAATCGTGGAGGCGATCAATTGGGCGAACCCGGATGTGCTTTGGGTGGCATTGGGCCTCCCGAAACAGGAAAAATGGATTTTTGGCCACCGCGACCGGCTAAAGGCACCCGTCATCGTGGCGGTGGGGGCGGCGATCAAGTTTCATAGCGGCAAGGTCAAGCCCGCGCCGCCCTGGGCCAGCCAATCCGGTCTGGAATGGCTCTGGCGCTTCTTCCATGAGCCGCGCCGCACGTGGCGGCGGGCTTTTGTGTACGGGCCGCAGTTCGCCGGACTTTCTCTGTTGGAGCTGGCGGGGCTCAAGAAGTTCCGGTGAGGAAGAGACCCCACATCGACGTGGAGCGGAAAGGGAAGGAGGTTGCCGTTGACTGACGATGTCTAATTCCAACACCATCCGCCTGTAGCTAGAGTTCCAGCTCTTAGATTCCTGTGTCAACCGCAAGCGCACGCGAGGGTGCGGGAGAAAACAGGGATCAAAAGTCGGATGCCTTTGACCCACGTCGCTTGACCCGAGAATGGTGTGACTGAGTATGGCTATCGGAAGCGCATTAAGATTCTCTAGACGTAGCTCGACCTGACCACGAAGCTTTCTGGGACACCTATTAAGGGTGCTTTATAGAGAGGGCTATCTGCGGGTTTTTGGAACGCCAGACTTGCATACCCATGTTCGATGGCGGGCCGTGCGCAAGGCGTTAAACAATGGCGCCGATTCGTACTTGGGAAACGAAATTGGCACGAATCCTTCGCCGTTTAACCGATCGCCCTGGGTCAGGGAATTCCACGGATTGGTTATGTTTACGACCCAGCGGCAACGCCGACCCGTGTATCAAATTGAGCAGACCAGCATAATTGAAAGTTAGGCGGAAAGAGGTTGCGATGATTCAGGTATTGCGTGCGATGAAACGGCTGTTGAGGGGGCGCCTTGCCCCGCCGATACCTGTGCAAGCCAGGCATGTGGAGTTATCTGCCATCGTTTCCGCTGACGACGACCATTCAAAACCGTCGGATCGTCTGCTCGCCGTTGCGTTGCAGGCCGCAGGGCAAGCCCGCTCAATATCCATGTCTGCAGTAGTTGAAAAGATGACTCGGCCGCCCTACTACCCGAATGTCTGGCCCGGTGAGCACTACAAGTTGCTCGCCGGACTGGTTTCGGTGTGCCAGCCACGAGTCGTTGTTGAAATCGGAACTGCGACCGGTCTGTCGGCCCTTGCAATGCGAGAGGCTCTACCGACGGGGGCTCGCTTGGTGACCTTCGACATCATTTCGTGGAACGAATTCCCAGACACCTGTCTGCGGGGTGGAGACTTCACGAACGGGACCCTCACGCAGGTTATCGGGGATGTTAGCGACCCGAGTGTCATGCGTCAGCACGCGGGGGTGTTTCAAGCTGCCGACATCATTTTTGCGGATGGGCCGAAGGATGGGCGGTTCGAGCGCGTGCTTCTCAACCAGTTGGCGGAGATCGACTTGCCCAAAGGCCCGCTCCTCATCCTCGACGATATCCGGGTCTGGAATATGCTCGCGATCTGGCGGGAAATCCGAAGGCCGAAGCTGGACATCACATCGTTTGGTCATTGGTCGGGGACTGGACTTGTTGACTGGGCCGGGGCTTAGCCTCGCCTAACCAGTCGTTGCAGCTGACCTAGCTTTCCGCTGACGCTGCGATTTGGCATCAATATCGTCCGCAGAGCTTTAAGGTTGCCGACACAAAATCTAGGCTTCGAGGATTTGCCCGCTATTGGGCGTGTGACGATCAGCAGTCCCGCCGTCCTGCGACCTGTAGAAAGGCTTAACGGAGGGAAGCAGTACGGCGACCAAATTAAACCCTTGAACTTCTTATTGACGCGTCACGTGAAGCAACTCGGCCATCCCATCGGGGTCGACGCGGAGCACTTCCACCTTATCGCGCCGTACGAATCTGATCCGAGAAAATGGATTAAGTCTGTCTCGGCCAGTCCCTCGCACCGTGGTTTGGTGTATACTATTGCCCGTCGGAAAACTCAAAGTGGAAATTCCGGCTAACCCGCTTAGCATCAGGGGCCAAGTGATGAGCGACAAAAGTAGCCTTGACAAGGTCAGTCTTCACGATGTACCTATCACGGTTCTAGGTTTGGGTCACATCGGGCTTCCCACCGCTTTGGGCTTTGCAGAGTTCGGGCGGATGGTGATTGGGGCCGACAGTGATCCTGCCAAGGTGGCGCTCATCCGGGCGGGCCAGCCGCCTTTCTACGAACCGGGCCTCAGCAACCTGCTGGCAAAACACCTCCAGAGTGGGAAATTCCAGCCCATCGACGACGTGGAAGCCGCGGTTCAGCGGGGTTCCATCATCTTCATCTGTGTCGGCACACCGCAGCGAGAAAACGGCCAAGCCGATCTGGCGCAGGTGGAAGCCGTGGCCCAGGTTGTGGCACGCAACTTGAATGGCTACAAGCTCATCGTCGAAAAGAGTACGGTGCCGGCCATAACCGGGCAGTGGCTCAAGAGGACCATTTCGCGCTATAGC
>JAIQEZ010000193.1 GCA_020073545.1 Terriglobia bacterium
CCGCCTGCGGGCTACCGGTAGCCTGGAAATTCACCAGTTGGCACCTGATTGTCCGGCGAATCCCCTGCGGCGACAGTAGCACGGGCAACGGTTTCAACTCTTTGGTAGTGGGGCAGTTGCCGATATGCCGACTGTTGGCCCAAGTGGGCGCCGACGTCTGAGAAGGAACCCCAAGGCGCTAGAATCGTTTCCGAGTGCGCGACGACACGCCCCGAACCGTGTGGGCGGTTGGCGACAGGCCCAGACCGAATCGCTGTCTGGCCCTATCGACGCAATTCGCTGCCAGGACTCCAGCGGGGGGATGTGGGACACGCGAGCGGTCTAGTTCCGTTGCTGATTGGTGCGTACATAAAAGACTGTGCATGCGCCGCCCGCGACATTCAAGGCGTAGAGGTTCTCACCGAGCGCAATCGGCACCCCATGGTCATCGCGAGGTCATGGATCCGCTCAACTTCCTTACGTAGCGCTCCAAAGTAATGCGCCTCGCCGAGAAGAACAAAGCAAGCACGGTCGGGATCTACCAGCTTGAACAGGTGCCCGACAGGATTGTCGGCCGCCTCGAGGTCGCCGATCATCGCGTCCGGAAAGAAGTAGCCGCAGTCCTGCTTGAGGAGATAGGAGTCGAGACGTTCGTCAAAGTGTTCCAATGAATCACGGAGCTTTCGGTTCTTGAGGGGGGACTCATCGTTCAGATCAAACGCGTTACGAAGCTTCAGGGCTCGTGCGTCCTTGAGCTTCTTCAAAGCGGCCTTGGGCTTCTCCGAAGCGGCTGAAGAGCGACTGCGCAGCCCGGAAGGCCAGAAGAAGCGCGATAACGATGTAGCGTGCCCCAACGCCTCATGGATCGAGCTGACCTGGTTATCCGCCGTGTCGCGAACCGCCTTGGCGGCCTCAAACCTCAGAAATGCATCCCGCGCCCGCCCGGCGGAATAGGCGATGGATCGGATATAGAAGGCCTCATACGGTGGGTGAATTCCCTCGAACTGCTCAACTATGAGGGAGGCACGCCGGTCTAGCTCCGCCTGATCGATTTCGCTCATGGCGTAGAGGGCATTTGTAAGGGCATCTAACTCATGTTTACGCCGACTTGGATAAAACCGGTCCTGGTCGGCCTGAGGTGCAACCGCCGGGGGCGAGCCGCGTGCCGTACAGTTAGCTCCGCATGGCCTGCGCAAGCAGTTTCTTCAGGCGGGAGACTTCCTTCTTGGCGCGCTCCAGCTCGATCTCGGCGGCTGCGACGTCTTTGAGTGCAGACTCAATGTCGGAGCCGGCAAGCCATGACACTACGACCGATACCTCGTGTTCATTCCCGCTGACGATGGCCTTGGTCTCCCCGTTAAGGATGGCAAAGCGGTGTTTGCAGTACTGCCCGTTCTCGCCGGCAGGACACGTGCAATAGGCTGACAGATTTCCGTTTCCCCGGTTGACGAAGGTGACGTCATAGGGAGAGGGAGCCGAGCCCTGAACCTGGAATCGAATCTCGGACATCGGATCGCTCCTCGCCGCCTAGCTCTTGTTTATGCTGGCCCGCCTAAACTGCCAGGGCAGGCGGCCTAACGTCTCCAGCGATCAGCCGCGGCGAGCACGCGTTCTTCGCGTGCGAGGGGATGCGGAGGGACGCGGCAGCGGGCCGGAGCGCGTCGGCGGCATTGCGGTGTCAGACAGCCGCATGAACTTCTCCGGTCTTAGCAGGCTTGCCACAGAGATGTCTTCGTCGATCGATTCCCAGTGAATACCGATTCCGCCGCCGATGAACTCCCACTCTTTTCTTTGGTTCGGGGTGGCGTTAAGAAGCCTCGGAAACCACACCAGAGGGACCGACACGGTGCGGCCGTCGTCTAGCACGACCGTGAGTGCATCGTCAGAACAAGCCACTTCCACCGCGAGCGTTTCACTCCTGTCCACTAAAGTAGGCATTCCATTTCTCCAAGAACAAATCTCGATTTTCCAGTACGAGTTCGCGAATCACAGTCAATTCGTGACTTCGAAAACCCCGGTTCGATGCCAATGTCAAGGGGTCGAGCCAAAACTTCACATAACGGCCCGCCTGGGCAACATGAATGTGAGGTGCCTCGCGATCTTCCAAACTGTAGAAGAAGAACCTATAACCGCGAATCCGCAGCAGTACTGGCATGGCCCCAGTTTACACCCTCTCGGATGGCGAAGCCCCCTTCAATGGGGCGGCCTGAGACCAGGCACCCCCACGATTGCGGTGGGGATAAGCTCTCATTATAAGGCCACTTATGATCTAGCCGGCATGTTGCCTGCATCTTTAGGCGGCCGGCGGCCGCGCCTAATCCTCCGTGTCTCGCCGGATACGGGCACCACCCGGTCGTACAGCCTCGGAGCCGGACGGCCAGGAAAGAGTCCCAACGGTGACCGACTGTCACCGGAGGAGTTGTTCATAACGCCAGGCCTGGACTCTCGCTAGTGAGCCAGTCTTCCCACATCATAGACCACATCTCAACCGCCGAAATCTGGCCACTGCCCCAGCAAGGGCCCGACCCAACGCCACAGGACGCCTAACTATGGAACTGCTAGGACTAGGGCCCCGCCGAAGCCGAACGCCGGTTCCGCCCGAGTCACGGCGCACACGGAAACAATCCCTTAGTCGCTTGACGCCCTTATCGGAAATTGACCCACTGCGCGACTCCTCGGGCGGAGGGTAGGCCGACGTTTGCTGTGGCGCTAGTGTCCCCACGAGCGTTTTCGGCGCTGAGGACAGCGCCGCTACAGAAGAAACTGAACCTGCCCGGACTCTGCGCTGCACCAGAATAAGAGGTTGGGCGGTGGCACGCTAGATTGCCGCCCTTCGGCAAGCTCAGGGCAAGCTTTTCGGGGGAATGACCGCCTTCAGAGCGACGCGTCGCACACCCTCCGTCCTGGCCGCGCCGGTCTCGACCACAGACTCCCCAGCGCCGTAGGTGCGGACCAGCAGCGACCCCGCCGTCCATTGGACCGTCGTAGCCCCGGCGGCGTCCGTGCGCACAATCCTTGCCCCAGAGTTCCGCAAAGCCTCCAGGGTCTGCGGATTCGGCCGGTTTCCGAAACCTCCAGACTCTGGGGTGACGATGGCCACGCGGGGCGCGACGCGCGCCAGGAATTCAGGGCTGGAGGACGACTTCGACCCGTGGTGAGCCACTTTGAGCACCGGGCTTCCCAGCGGCTCACGCGACGCCAGGAGCTGCTTTTCCACATCCCGGCTCACGTCTCCGGGCAACAGAAGGCTCATTCCGCGTGCGCTGATGCGCATCACCAGCGAGTCGTCGTTGCTGGGAAAAGGAGATAAGGACCGCTGCCGCGCCGGCCACAGCACGCGAATCGACGCAGCGCCGCGTGAAAGCGTGTCGCCCGCAAGGAGAGTTCTCACGGGAATCCCGCGCTTCGCCACTTTCGCGAGGAGAGCCGCGTAGGGCGGAGTCTCCGGGTTGGCAGCGTGCCAGAACTCCCCCACGCGAAAGTTGTCAAAGATCGCGCTGAGCCCGCCCAGGTGGTCCTCATGCGCGTGGGTCAGTACGACCACATCAATCTTCTTGACGCCGCGCGACCACAGGTAGGGTGAGACAATACCCTCACCAGGGTCCCAGCGACGCCCCGGAGAGTCGCCCTGCTGCGTGCCTCGGGTCCGGCTGCCGCCCGCATCCACGAGCAGCGTGGTCTGGTCGGGAAGCACCAGGAAGAGCGCGTCACCTTGACCGCAGTCGAGTGCGGTCAGTTCCAGCGTCCCGCGCGGCAAGCGTGGCGCGAAAGGATGGAGGGCGACAAGAGCCACAAAGACCCCAGCCGCCGCGAGCGCCCCGCCCACAGCTCGCCGCGCAAACCGGAGTGCCCAGGCAGCAAAGACAAACGCCCCGCAGAATCCCCACGCCACCCACTGGGGAGGTTCGGGCACTCGGTACGAGAGCCATGCCGCGAGTCCGGGCAGGTGGGTCAGGCTGAAGAGCACAGCCATGACCAGGCTCAGTGCCTTGGCGGGCCAGACTGCCACCGCCGGGGCTACGACACTCAACAGATTGGTCGGCAGGGCGAGCGCCAGCAGCAGAGTCATGACGGGGATCGCCAGAGCGTTCAAGCCCACACCCGCAAAGGTCACGCGATGAAAGGTCTCGGCCATGGGCAGGAGCAGGCCCAGTTGCAGGACGGCGGAGAAGACCAGCATGTTGGCGGCCCACACCAGAAGCCGCAGGGGCGCGACCAGCAGGCTGCGGGCCAGGGCAGGATGGCGACCCAGAAAATGCACGTGGCGACGCAGCGTGTGGATCAACGCTCGCAGGTCCAGGCGAACCTGTGCAAGGCGAGGTGCAAAGCGATCGTCGAGCAGCACATCATCCAGCCGGTGGAGAGTGCGGCGGTAGGGTTGGGTGGTGCGCTCCAGAAGCGGAACCGCCAGCCCCACAATCAGCAGCGCCGCAGCGAAGGAAAGCTGGAAGCCCGACTCGAACAACCACGCCGGGCGGAGGTAGAGAAGAATCAGGGCCACGCCGCCGATGGCGTTCAACGCGGAATGGTCCCGGTTAAGGACCCGCGCCACAAGGCAAAGCGCGATCATCAGCGTCGCGCGCAGCGTGGGGGCGCGCTGCTCGACGAGCAAGGAGTAGCCCGCCAAGAAGCCGAGCACGATCAGCGCCTTGGTGGTCGCGGTCCAGCGGAACGGGCGAAGCAGAAATGCCATCAGCAGCGTGAGCAAGCCCACGTGGAGGCCGGCGATCACCAGCAAGTGGTAAAGGCCGGTCTTGCGAAAATCCTCAATGGTGTCGGAATCGAGCGAACTCCGGTCACCCCAGAGTACCGCCTTCAGCACGGCGCCATAACGCCCCTGGGCCGACCAAGGTGGGTAGACATCATCGATCCCGCGCAACAAGCGCTGTCGCACGCGCTCCAGGTGCGCCGCAAGGCTAAAGGCCGGCGCGTGAGCCAGCTTCTCGAGCAGCCGCGGATTCTTGATGGCGCCAATCCAGTAGACGTCTTCGATGTCTTCCATCCGGCGGCGAGAATCAAAGCTGCCGGGGTTTTGATAGATGTGCGGCTTGCGAAGGCTCGCGAGCGTCCGGATCCGGTCACCGTATTGGAGCTCACGTGGCCCTCCGCCCGGGGAAGGGTCGAAATCTTCCGGGTCCTGCAACCGCAGGCGGAGTTTCCCCGTCACGGCGTAGACCCTGGTGCGAGACTCAAGCCGCTCGGCCTGCACGTCGAATTGCAGTCCGTACCCGGTGCGATAAGGAGTCGAGATCACCCGCCCTTCCAGCCGCACTGGGTCGCTCAGGTCAACGCCCAGGGATTCCAGGTGGCCGACATGGTTCGGCGGGAACCGGCGCTCGTACAGACGCGCGGCGGCTACACCCGTAGGCACCAAGCCGGCCAGCGCGAACCATACCGCCGCGCGGTGCCAGCCGGAGCGCAGCAGGATGAGCCCGACAAGCAGGCAGATTCCCGCGCTCGCCAGGAACCAGGCGACCCCGACCGACGCCCGTAGGGAATGCGCCCACAGAATCCCCAGCACGAAACTCGCCGCCAGCGCCACCAGCGGAGCCTTAAACCCATTTCGGGATCTGGGGTGCTGCAAAGAGTCGGGCAAAGTTACCTTGTCCATTCGCTGGCGAGAGTCCGGTTTCTTCGCGCTGCGTTCCAAAATGGAACTCCCAATCCGGCAATTCCCAATTGCGGTCACGTGCTAGTGTCGCGTCCCAGAAGTACCTTAGGGAAGTCAGCCCGCGAAGCGGGCGACAGACCGTAGCCCACGGTGTGAGCCGTGGGATCAGAGTTGGGCCTCCCTCCCCCTGTCCCCCTCCCCCGTCGAACGGAGGCTGTCTCAAAACTCGATGGTGGCAGACGAAATGCTCAGCGAGAGGTCATGAGCCAAGAGATACGAGCCGACTACGAGCAGATGGATTTGTTGCCGCAATCTTTGGAAGAGTGGGTACCTGCGGATCATCCGGCGCGCTTCCTGCGGGAGTT